>PMXT01000134.1:0-184 GCA_003170995.1 Actinomycetota bacterium
GTCTTGCCGGCATCGATGTGGGCCATGATGCCGATGTTGCGCACGCGCTCGAGGCCGATGGCCATACTGGTCTTCGTCATCGTGGCCATCACCAACGGTAGTGCGCGAAGGCCTTGTTGGCCTGCGCCATCCTGTAGATGTCGTCCTTGCGCTTGTAGGCGCCGCCCTGCTGCTCGAGCGCGTC
>PMXT01000134.1:255-3490 GCA_003170995.1 Actinomycetota bacterium
CGGCGCGAGCGAACCTCGAGCACCGGTGTTAGCGTCTTGATCGCCTGCTCGAGCACCTCCACTGGCGGCCGGCCGGTGCGCTCGGAAACGATCGCGAGTGCGTTGTAGACGACCTTCTCCGCCAGAGAGCGCTTGCCCTCGCGCATCACCCGGTTAATCACCTGGGCAACCAGACGAGAGTTGAATACCGGATCGGGCTCGATCGGGCGGGGTGTGATCTCAGCACGACGTGGCATCGTTCTATGGCCTCTTAGCGCCGTACTTGGAGCGAGCCTGGCGACGATCGCCGACGCCGGCCGTGTCGAGAGCGGCCCGAATCACCTTGTATCGGATACCCGGGAGATCCTTGACGCGGCCGCCGCGGATCAAGACGACCGAGTGCTCCTGCAGGTTGTGGCCTTCGCCGGGGATATAGGTCGTGACCTCCATACCATTCGTTAGGCGAACGCGCGCGACTTTCCGCAGAGCCGAGTTCGGCTTCTTCGGAGTGGTTGTGTAGACGCGCGTGCAGACGCCGCGCTTCTGCGGAGCATTGCGGAGCGCGGGCGTCTTGGTCTTCGTCTTTTTCGAGACGCGACCTTTGCGAATGAGTTGATTTACGGTGGGCATGAGATTAGTGCGATTACCTTCTTGCACAACAAAGGCCGGCGAGCGACCACCCGCCAACCGGATTGCGGATGCTAGCGGAGGCCAGCTTTGGCGTCAAACGGCCACCACCCTTCTGCCCGCTTCCAACCGGATGGTTGGGCCGACCGGTAGACAGCGTAGCGCAGAGCTCGAGTCTTGGGTCGGCGCGCAGGTGATCAGCAGCACCTACAAGCATCCGATCCGCGCTAGTAACACCTGCATACGACGGTTATAGGAAGGTAGTCTCGCGGGACCAATCGGCGGCCCCGCGAGACTACCTTTCCAATCAGGCTCTTTACTTCTCGTCGCGTGAGCTCTCGGCATCGGGGTCCCCGTCGCCAGGAGTTCCGCTCTCGAGCTCGACGTTTCCATCCAGCTCCGGGTCGAGGTCGAATGTCCTGAGTCCACCACCCGCGTCCGAGCTAATCTCCTCGAGCTCGGCGAGTAGCTGCTCTCCCGTCTCCGGGCGCACGAAGGACGCGACCGGCACCTTTTCGGCCGGCTTGATCTCGATCGTTCGGTAGCGCTTGAGACCTGTCGCCGCCGGAATCAGCTTGCCGATGATCACGTTCTCCTTTAGGCCGACCAAGCGGTCGATCTTGCCTTCAATCGCGGCATCGGTCAGTACCTTCGTCGTCTCCTGGAAGGAGGCGGCCGATAGGAACGACTCGGTTGCGAGCGATGCCTTGGTGATGCCGAGGATGAGCGGATCGTAAGTCGCCGCTTCCTTCGACTCGGCGTGCGCCTTGGCGTTCTCTCTCTCCACGATCGCGCGATCGGCCAGCTGACCGGGCAAGAGGTCGGTCTCACCGGAGTTGTCGACGCGCACCTTCTTCAACATCTGGCGCACGATCAGCTCGACGTGCTTGTCGTGGATGTCGACGCCCTGCGACTTGTAGACCTTCTGCACCTCGCTAACGAGGTAGAGCTCGATTGCGGTCGGGCCCTTGAGCTCGAGTAGCTCTGACGGCGATAGTGAGCCCTCGTTGAGCGCGTCGCCAGCCTCGACTATCTGCCCATCCGTGACAAGCAGCCGGCTTCGCCTCGGGAACGTGTACTCCCGCGGCTGCAGCGGCTCGCCTTTCTCGTCGACTCCGTCCGGATGTACGAACACGCGGTAGCCGCGCTCACCGGCCTCGATCTCGACTCTTCCCGCGATCTCGGCAAGCCGCGCTGCTCCCTTCGGATTGCGGGCTTCGAAGATCTCGACCACGCGCGGTAGACCGTGCGTGATGTCGGCGCCAGCGACACCGCCGGTGTGGAAGGTACGCATCGTTAGCTGAGTGCCGGGCTCGCCGATCGACTGCGCGGCAATGATGCCCACCGCGTCGCCGATCTCGCACATCGTGCCCGTAGCCAAGAAGATCCCGTAGCAAGCCTGACAGACACCGAACTCGCAGCGGCACTTGAGCACCGAGCGGACCGGGAGCGTTGCAGCTTGGGCATACTCGCCGAACTCCTCGATGATCATCCGCATGACCGGGTTGCTCAGCACTGTGCCCTTCTCGGCGATGACAGTCCTACCGGGCTTTCCGTCCTTGAGCGGACGGTAGACATCGGCGGCCAACACGCGCCCGCCGAGGCTCTTGTTCTGCCCCTCGGGAAGGAAGATCGCCAACTCGACGGACTCGGTCGTGCCACAGTCGTCTTCTCGCACGATCACGTCCTGGGAGACGTCTACGAGACGCCGCGTCAGGTAGCCGGAGTCGGCTGTGCGAAGCGCCGTGTCGGCAAGACCCTTGCGGGCACCGTGCGTCGAGATGAAATACTCGAGCACCGATAGGCCCTCCATGAAGTTGGCCTTGATCGGCCGCTCGATGATCTCGCCCTTCGGGTTGGCCATCAGCCCACGCATACCAGCGAGCTGGCGGATCTGCTTGAACGAGCCACGGGCGCCGGAGTTGGCCATCATGAAGACCGGGTTCAGTTCCCAGAGGGTGTCTTCCATCGCGGCGGCCACGCTGTCGGTTGCTTCCGTCCAGATGTTCACGATCGACTCGTGCCGCTCTTCCTCAGTGATCAGACCGCGTTCGTACTGGGACTCGACCTGAGCGACGCGCTCTTCGTAGGAGGCCAAGATCTTCTCCTTCGAAGTTGGGATGACGATGTCGTTCTTGGAGATCGTGATACCGGCGAGCGTCGCATAGTGGAAGCCGAGCTGCTTGATCGTGTCGAGAGTCGCCGCCACTGCGTGCGCGCCGTAGCGATCGACCAGCTCGGCGATGAAGTCGCCCAGCTCCTTCTTGGAGAGCGTGATGTTCAGAAACTCGTGTAGAGGCCCTTCGACCTCGACCCGAACAGCCTCCTCGAGCGCCCGGTCGACTTCGGCGTTGAAGATGACACGACCGGCCGTAGTCAGGATGACGTTTTCCTTCCAGCGATACTCGATCGGCTGTTGCAGCGTCACCTGTTTGGCGTCAAGCGCGAACTCGACCTCTTCCTCGTTTTGGAAGCGCTTTGGTCGCGGATCGAGATCCTCGGCCTTGGTGCTGCGGAGATCAGTCTCGCAATAGGTGAGGTAGTAGGTGCCCAGCACCATGTCCTGAGTTGGCGTCGCCAGCACGCGCCCGCTCGCGGGCGAGAGGATGTTGTTGGCCGAGAGCATGAG
>PMXT01000134.1:3517-3712 GCA_003170995.1 Actinomycetota bacterium
CGGCTCGAAGGCCTGGATGCCGAGGCGATGCAGCGTCGGTGCGCGGTTGAGCAGCACCGGATGCTCGGCGATGACCTCCTCGAGCACGTCCCAGACCTCGGGGACCATCGCCTCGACATGCTTCTTGGCCGCCTTGATGTTCTGCACGCTCTTGCGCTCGACCAACCGGCTCATGATGAACGGCTTGAACAGCTC
>PMXT01000196.1 GCA_003170995.1 Actinomycetota bacterium
CCGCCTCGATCGCGGCGCGGGCGTCCTCCACACACTCGTCGAAGCGGCGCCAGGACTTGATCCGGTAGCGCAGCTCGGCGAAGCGGACCTCCGGCAGCCGCGGAATCAGCTTCGAGACCAGCCACTCGACGGTGGCGCTCCAGGTGCCCTCAACCTCGGCGCTCTGGCCGCCGTTCATGCAGACGACCGTCAACGGTCCGCCGCCGCCCGAGAGACGCAGCTCTGCACCTGTTGAGAGTTCCACTCTCGCGAACGCTACCCGAGGCCCGGCCGGAGCAGGGTCGCGGTGAGCCGATCTGGGAAGCTAGTAGGCGCGGATCGGTCGCGCCGTAATACCATCGAACGGAGTTACTCGAGAGACTCCCGATATCCGATGCCACGAGCACCCTCATCTCCCGTCTGTCCGGACTTGCCCAGTGAGCTCGATCGCCTGGACGAGGTTCCGGTCGAGCTGCGACGGCTCGAGCTGGAGGGAAGGCTCCTGGCGGGTCTCGATCTGACCGAGCGGGACGCGACGGGGCTGCGACTGGTCGAGAGCCGCCTCGAGCGAACGGAGCTGGCAGGCGCGAGGTTGCAGGGCGCGAGCCTTTGCGATGTCGCGGTCGTCGGTGGCAGCTGGGCGAACCTCGTCGCCGACTCGCTGACGCTGAGGCGCGGCGAGCTTCGCGGCGTGCGGCTCACTGGCGCGGCACTGGGCAACGCGTCACTCGAGGACGTCGTCTTCGCCGACTGTCGTATCGACCTCGCTCGCTTCCGCTTCGCGAAGTTCCTGCGCGTCCGCTTCGAGAGCTGTCGGCTGGAAGAGGCCGACTTCTACGCGGCCAGCCTGACCTCGGTCGTCTTCAGCGATTGCGATCTCACCGGAGTCGGTCTGGCGGGAGCGACCTTCCTGGAGAGCGAGATCCGCGGTTGCAGGCTCGCCGAGGTCGGTAACCCCGAGCGTCTGCGCGGCGTGAGGATGCCCTGGCCCGATGTGGTGCAAGCGGCCGATGTCCTGGCGCTGGCGGTCGGCATCGAGATAGTCGAGTAGTCCCGCGTCGGCGTCCGGGTTGCAAGAAACGTTCGGGTGGGAGATACTCGCGCCCACTCCGATGAACGAGAGGAAACTCGCCTACTCACAAGGGCTTTCGGATCTCCCACTCCGGGCCGAGACGATCGGGCAGATGTGGGCTGGGGTCGTTGCCGACCACGGCGACTGCGATGCGCTCGTCTCTCGGCAGCAGGGAATCCGTTGGACCTACGCCGAGATGGACAAGCAAGTCGAGCGCTGTGCCCGCGCTCTGATCGCCGACGGAGTGCAGAAGGGCGACCGTGTCGGCATCTGGGCGCCGAACGTGGCCGAGTGGATCGTCGTGCAGTTCGCTACAGCGCGAGTCGGGGCGATCATGGTCAACATCAATCCGTCCTACCGGGCGCACGAGCTGGAGTTCGTACTGCGCCAGTCGGGTTGCACGCTACTGATCCTGGCACCCGGGTTTCACAAAGCCGACTACCGCGCGCTGCTGAAGGCGGCCGAGACTCCCGCTCTGACCCGTTCGGTCGTGCTCGGCGGGGGTTGGGAGGCGCTACTGGCGCGAGCCGACGAGATTTCCGCCGAGCAACTCGCCGAGCGCGAGGCCGAGCTCGACTTCGACGAGGCGATCAACATCCAGTACACGTCGGGTACGACCGGCTTTCCCAAGGGCGCCATGCTCTCGCACCACAACATTCTCAACAATGGTTTTTTCATCGGCGAGACGCTTGCCTACACGCCCGACGATCGCGTCTGTCTGCCGGTGCCCTTCTACCACTGCTTCGGGATGGTGCTCGGCAACATGGCCATCGTCACGCACGGCGCCTGCATCGTCATCCCGGGCGAAGGATTCATACCGCGCGAGGTGCTCGAGACCGTCGAGGCCGAGCGCTGCACCTCGCTTTACGGCGTGCCGACGATGTTCATCGCCGAGCTTGCCTCGCCCGAGCTCGAGAAGACCGATTTCTCGAGCCTGCGCACCGGGATCATGGCGGGCTCACCCTGCCCGATCGAGACGATGAAGCGGGTGCAGAGCGAGATGCACATGGGCGAGGTGACGATCTGTTACGGCATGACCGAGACATCTCCGGTCTCGACTCAAACGCGCCTCGACGATCCGCTCGAGAAGCGCGTCACAACGGTGGGCCCGGTGCACCCCCACGTCGAGGTCAAGATCATCGATCCGGAGAGCGGGCGCACCGTCCGCCGCGGCGAGACGGGCGAGCTCTGCACGCGCGGCTACTGCGTCATGCTTGGCTACTGGGACGACGAGGAAGCGACCCGCGACGTGATCGACCCGGCACGCTGGATGCACACCGGCGACCTGGCCACGATGGACGACGAGGGCTACGTCAACATCGTCGGCCGCATCAAGGACATGATCATCCACGGCGGCGAGAACATCTATCCGCGTGAGATCGAGGAGTTCCTCTACTCGCACCCGGCGATCGTCGATGTGCAGGTGATCGGAATCCCCGATCCCAAGTTTGGCGAGGCGATCTGCGCCTGGATCATCCGCCGCCAGGGCTCCGAACTGGATGCGAAGGGAGTCAAGGACTTCTGCCGCAGTCAGATCGCTCGCTACAAGATCCCCCGCTACGTCCGCTTCGTCGACAGCTTCCCGATGACCATCAGCGGCAAGATCCAGAAGTACAAGATGCGCGAGACCGAGATCGAAGAGCGCGGCCTGACCGAGCTCGAGACAGCGTAGATCTAGCCGCCACCGCAGGGTGGAATCGGCGGCAGCGACTTCAGTGGCAGGAAGAAGATGTCGGTGATCGCGTGGTTAGCCTTCTTCGCCGAAGGCGTGAGCAGCACGAGAGCCTTCGGCCCGGTGATGGCCCAACCCCCGGGAGAGATTCTAACGTAGCGACCCGCGACCGTATCGACGAGATAAGTCCTGTAGGGGATGCTGAAGGATGTGTACCGCGCCCATATTTCGTTGAGCGGGATTTTTAGGAGATTGTAGCCCCGAGTTCTGAAGATACGCCTCGGCCTAACCTCGAGCGACGGCGACCACCAGAGCGACTTCTGGATGTCGGTCGCGTACATCAGCGACTTACCGTTCGAGGCAGGCCAAATCCCCCCTCGAAGGTTTCGTAGCGCCGGCGGCGTGGCGACCATCAGGCCAGTCCGGGCGTCGACGGTTCGCATGATGGTCAGCGCACCCGCCTTCATCGACTCGGGCCAGATGACCCGAGGGCCATTGACCAGGAACGGGCCGCCCGTGTGCCCACGGCGGACTATTCGATCGCGCCCGGTCGCGAGTTTGACGACATGCACGTCGCCGAGTCCGTTCGGGCCCGATCCCTGCTCCCATGTGGCATAACCGTCGTGCACGATCGGAGCCTGTAGCGCGCTGGGCCAGAAGTTTCCTGAGGGCGAACGAGTCGCCGCGCCGAGCTCACGTAAGCGACCGGTTCGCGAGTCCCACGACCAGACTGTGAAGTCGTCGGGGTCGTAAAGCGAGTGGTACTCGGCCCAGACCAGCCAGCGCCCGTCGAAATCGCCGCTCGCCTGGTAGTTGACCGGGTCGGAAAAGCGTTTGATCTTCTTGTAACGGCTGCTCAGCGCGTTGATCCTGATGACTCCCGAGTAGGCCTTGCTGTTGATCTCGGCAAAGAACGATCGGCCGTCGTTCGCTACCGCGAGCGGAACTATCGAGATTCGGCGTGAGAGCCTGACCACGTGACCGTTGAGGATCCTCTTCCAGGCCGAATCCGGCCGTGCCACGCACCACGTCTGCCTCGAGTGAGCCGACTTCGTCTGCGCGGTGTCTTCACTCCCACGGGTGGGCGACGACCCAGACTGGCAGCTCGAGGCCACGAGGCAGACGAGCACGAGCACCGCGGCGGGCAGGTGCCCGCCGCGGAAGCTCGAGCGACTTCGATCACCAGACGTAGCCACGCCCGCCAACTATGTGTGCGATCTGATGACTGGGGAGTTCCGAGTAGGCAGGGACGTCAGGCGCCCAAACGATGATGCTGGGCGAAACGCCGTGCACGGAATCCTCGTACTCGGTGTATGTGGTGCCGCCACTATTTCGATAACCGTAGATGTCGAACCAGTGGAAGATCGGGTGGTCAGTGGGGTGACCAACTAGGTGGAATTCCGATAACCTCGTCTCCCACGCATCGCCGATCAGCGGCGCGCTGGCCAACGAGATATCGAACGTGAGCCAACTCTTGTAGTTACTCACATCGCTGTCGCTCGGCGTGCCCGGAACCGGCTCAGGGACGTAATAGTACGACTGATGGTTGTTCAGCACGTCGGGGACTGGATGGCCCGTACTGGTAGGTCCTCCTGACCAGGCGGTTCCAGCGGTTGTCGTGCCCAGCTCCGGCGCCAGTATCTGCTGCGAGTACTCGTGATGAAGTTGCCCGAGAGCCTCGTGCACCGAGGCCGGGCCGCACCAGTACGGGGTCTTTTGAGGCGTCTGGTTTTTTGCAACGCTGTCGGAGTCCGGTAGGCCGCTGCTACTTGCCGAGGCGGCGACAGCGAGTGTCGACGCCGAGGTGACGCCGACAGCGCTGAGGTTGGTCTTCATGGTTGCGGCGCTTGCCTTCCCCGAAAGGGAATTTGCGACCGCCTGCTCCTTCCGCGCCAGCATTTGCTGCTGATACGGAGTGAGTGGTAGATGTGGATCTGTATCCGTCGCCGCCTTGAAGGCGACATCACTCCCGGTTGTCGCGGCGCTTGCAGAAATCGCGCCCGTATATAGAAGCGCAGCGCAGAGCACCACGGCCCCGGCCAGCGCGTTCTTTTTCGAGAAGTGCATAGATCGTCCCCTCATTCGTTTGACACGGTTACTGTTCGTGCCGAATCGACGACGGGGACCGGAAACTTTTTAACGAACGCGATTGGCACATAATGCGCCATGCCAATAGGCCCGTATTCACGACGACGCGCGCGGACGTCGTTCTCATTGAGTCATTTCGTGCCGCGAACGGGCACTGCCGTCTCGCGCACGAAGCTATTTTCCCCTTCGTTTGATCCGACTGGAACGCTGAGATCCTAGAGAGAGTTTCGGCTCAGATCAAGATGTCTCTTTTCGACCTGTCCTTTCTGAACAGGTCGGCGTCGAAGACCCGCACCGGCGCGGGATTAGGGACCCGAGTAGGAGCACCTCGGCGACAACGTCCAACCGCGAGCGGCGGTTGCTAACGCTCGTTTATCCATCTGCTTCTGGTCGTCTCGGCGGTTTTCGAAATTCGAAGCCTCGGAGGCCGGCCGACGCTGCACGACTGTCGTGAGCGTGGATGCCTGCTCCCGCACGGGACTGCTGGTGATCGGCCTGCTCGCGGCGCCGTTCGTAATCCGCCGCGTGGGGATCGCGAACTTACGGGAGAACCCGGGCCGACGCCCGGAAAGGATCGAAGCCCGGTCGCCTCTTGGGCGACCGGGCTTCTTCACCGAAGTCTGAACGCCGGCGATCAGTGTTTGATCTTGAACTTCTTGGTCGCCGGACTCGTATCGACCTTTCCTCTGGAGTCCTTGGCTCGCACCAGGAAGGTGTGCTTGCCGGGCTTCAGTTTCTTGTACGTCTTGCCGGATTTACAGGACGAGTACTTCTTCTTGTCCAGTTTGCACTGGAAGCTGAGCGACCCCTGACCCCCGGAGCCCGAGAACTTGAAGGTTGCCATGCGTTTCTTGGCGTTGACCTTCGTCTTGGTTATCTTCGTCTGGATGGGTGGGATCAGGGCGAAGGTGGCCGTTACGGTCGTATCGCCGCCCATGGTTATCTGACACGATCCGGAGCCCGTGCAGCCGCCGCCCGACCAGCCGCTGAAGCGCGAGTTCGCCGCCGGAGCCGCGGTCAGGGTCACACTGGTGCCGGAGTTGAAGGCGTACACACAGGTGCTTCCGCAGGTGATCCCGGTCGGCGAGCTGGTGACAGTGCCGTTGCCAGCACCCGCCTTGCTAACCGTGAGGTTGTGCGGGCAAGGGAGCTGGAGCAGGAGGTTATTAACCGGCGGCGGGATGTTCATCACATCGCTATCGACTGACCCGCAGGTCGTCGAGGACGCGTGGACCTTGTAGTAGCCCGCGATGACGTCCCAGCCGAAAGTCCCGTCGCTTGCGGTCGTATCTGGGTTGTTCCGGTTCGCCGCCGACATCACAGCGCTGCCGTTGGGAACGGGAATGAACGGGCCAGAGGCGTTGTCAGAGCGCAACAAGGTCACCGTGGCTCCGCTGATCGCCAGGCCGGTGCCGGCATCGACGACGGTACCGCTCGGATCGATGTAGACGCTGAAGTCGATGCTCACATCCGGCGTGGCGCCCGGGCAGTTGACTGCGATGTGCACCTGGGCATCGCCGTGGGTTGGATACAGCGCCGCCGCCGTACCGACGTAGTGTCCGGAGCCGCCGGGCGTCTCGGTCATCGAGCCGCTACGCACGACGCTGCCGCCGGCGGTGATCTGGTACGAGCCCGATCCGTTGATGCAGGCCTCGGTTGTGAGCGTCAGCGGATCGCCCCAGAAAACGACCGGGATGCCGCCTTGTGTACCGACGTTGGTGATCGTCGTACCGGCAGGCGGGGCGCCTGGAGCCGGTCCCAGTGTGACGTCCTGGGTGAAGCTCGCTCCCGGGGTGCCGCTCACCGTAATCGGGCCGCCATGCCCATCGGTGTAGTTGTCACTCGTCCGGGGATGCGCCGTCACCGTGTAGCTTCCGGCCACGAGATTGATCGCTCGATAGACACCCGCGTTGTTGGTGAAGCGCGAGAAACAGGAGCCGCCAGTCCGGCAGATCTCGACCGGTGCCTGGGCGAGCGCGGTGGAGGAAGACGGGTCGTAGACCGTTCCTGTCAGAGTCGAGCCGGTGGGCGCTACGTTGCGCACCTGGAAGATGTAGCGGCCGAGTTGCGTGGTACCGAGCGATCCATGGACCAGGCCGGTGCTGGAGTTGCTGTCCAGCAGGGCGCCGTTGGTGTAGGAGCCGTCTCGTACGTAGAAGTGGTCGGGGCCGCCGTCTCCGTTGGCGAAGCCGACTGCAGCGGAGGTTCCGCCGAGACCGTCCGAGCCACCGCTGGCAGTACCGGTCTCCCACTGAACCTTGTCGTAGTTGAAGATGATGTCGAAGTCGCCCGCCGTACCCTGCTTGACCAGCAGGAGCTGGAAGCTGTTGAGCTTGTCGACCCCGTTGCTGAAGTAACCGACGTTGACCCAATTTACGCAGAAGGCCTGGTTGCCGTTGTAGGTCGTCTGGCCGTAGGTGACGGGGCTCGTGCCGGTTCCGCGTGTATCGACGTCCGCGAGAAACGGGGCGATGATCACGTTGCCTGTGACCGTGAAGTCGTACGGCGTGTACGTAGAGAGGCCCGCGTCGAAGGTGACGTTGCCGTTGTTGTTGACGGAGAGCTGAGTGTAGGAC
>PMXT01000192.1 GCA_003170995.1 Actinomycetota bacterium
GAGAGTTTTCTCCCCCCGGATGGGAGAGCGCGTTCCTGATGTGTCGGGCTTGGTGATCGGTAACCAGTCTACCGACGGGCCCCTCGGTGGGCGGCAGGATCGGGTGATGTGCTCGCATCATGAGTGAGGGCGCGACGGCGGCGGGTGAGTGCGCGGCGGTGCAATCGCTCTGGCGGAGCACGCCAGCCATGGATGTTGGGCGTCGGCGGATCAGCGGTGCGGCCTGCACCACAACTCCAACCGGAGCCGCGTAAGGATGGCGTGCCGGCTGACGTGACGCTTCTCGAGGTGGATCAGCGGTCGACGTCGGAAGTGGGGCCGATCTCGGGGTGGGCGGCAGCCCAAGCGCTGGGGGTGAAGTCCGCAGGGCGGCGGGCCACCTCCTCCGGGGCCGCGCGCAGCACGGAGACGATGTACTCGTGTGCGGGCACGCCGGCTGCGACGGCGGTCTGGAGGAGGGTGCGGACAACGTCGAGCGCGAAGCGCCCCTCGAGGCTCTTGCGGAACATGGAGCTGCCCTCGATGAGTTTCTCGGTGCGGAGCATCCGCTCTCGGAGGTTGTTGCTGGGCTCCAGGCGCGGGTCGTCGAGATAGGCGGTCAGCGCGTCGAAGTGGTTGAGGATGTAACGCGCGCCCGCGCCCAACTCCGTCTCCTTCGACCACCGCTCGGTCATGGACTGCGCGAGGTCCTTGATCAGCTCCCACATTCGGCGGCTCTCGTCCTTCCGCACGGCGATGACATTCGTGGGGTTGCGTCCGTGGGCGTCGAGCCGTTGCTCGTGGATCGCCAGCCCCTTGAAGAGGTGCAGCATGAACTGGCAGTTCACGGGGTCGTCGTCTTCGTGGATCGCGAAAGGGCGTCTTGCATGGGCTGCGCACCCGATGGCGCTTACGTCGAAGCGCTTGAGCAGGTCGGGCGCCGTGATGGAGTTGGTTGAGCTCAAGTCGCCTTGCAGGATCACGCGGCGCTGCTTCGGGTCGCGCCGGCGAAGGAGCGCCTCGAACATGTTGCCGCACGAGCCGAGGTGGCTCCGGTAGAAGACGATGAGACTGCGAGGGTCCTTCGCGACGCGGCGTCCGGAGACGACCGTCGTGTTCATCGACTTCTTCGGCCCGTCGCCATCGCGGCGCAAGGATTCGAAGGGGATGTGCCGGCCGATGAGCACGCCCAGGGGGGGCGTTTCCTCTTTCGAACGGACAGCGGTGCGGTCGCCGTCCTCGCGGCGCTGCACCCGCGCCCGCTCGAGCTTCTCGCACCGGCGCAGGCTCTCCTCGGCGGCTTTCGGCGTTCGATAGCCTGCCCAGGGCGGAGGCTCTTCAGGCCGCGGACCATCTCTGCCCCTCGCCTTGCGGAAATAGGCGGCGACCTCCAGCACCCGGGCCGTCGTGTCGTCTCCGGCCAGGATGTCGCCGTCGGCCAACTGCGCCCACAGCGTCAGGTAGACCGGCACGAGGCGCTCCGCCACGTAGTGCAGCAACCTGCCCAGGGCGCCGGCCGTGAACCGCTTGGCGGACGTCGAGAACAAAGTCGCCAGCCGGTTGAACGGCATCGCGAACTGCCCGACCAGCACCGCCAGGGTTGCGAGCCCCGTCCACGTCACCGCGTAGCGCGGCGGGCCAAAGGCGCTCGTGGACGCGGTGATGACGTGCCGCTGGCCGTCCTCGTCCTCGACGATCTTCTTCTCCACCTCGAGCGCGACCCGGCTCACGGTGAAGGCGAAGTCGTAGCGTTCCCGGGTCTCAGTCGTGGTCTTGAGCACCGCGGCCTTGGCCAGCTCTTTCGGAACCTCGACGTCCAGGTACTCGTGCTGCTCCTCGGCGACCACGGCGCCACCGGGCATCAGCGCCTCGTTGACCGACTGGAGCGAAGGGTCCGGGCCGTTCCCCGCCAACAGGTGCTCAAGGAACTTCTCCGACTGTCTCCTCGTCTCCGCCTTCTGCTCCTCCGTCAGCTCGAACTCCTCGACGGGGATGTCCTCGAGCGGCACCTCGCCTTCCTGCGACGGCCCTTCTGTTTGCGGTCTCGAAGCCATTCGGGTGAGCCTCTCCTTGATACGCTTGGCCTTGTCGGCGTGCGACGCTACCAGGGCGACGTGCCAGTCACTCAGCCGGAGGCTGCGCTCCGCCTGCGCCTCGAGCCTCTCCCGCTCGCTGGCCCAGGCGGTCTTGCCCGCGGGTGGGAGCGCTGCCAACGGCGATCCGCTCTTCCTCTGCTCGCTCGAGGGGACGATGCCCATCGCGCGGCGAAGCTCGCGGATCGCGGCGCGCAGCTTCCGATCGATGCTTCCCTCGGTCGAGAGGTAGCCGAAGTGCATGCCGAGGAAGATCCGGACTGACTCTGGCAGACCGTCGCGGTTGGCCGCGATCCACGCCGCGACCTCGCGGCGCTGCTCGGCGTTCAGCTCTACCGTGGCTTTCGCCGCCATCGTCACACCGCGCCGCTCTCTGGCGAGCGCAGTCGCCGCAGGGCATCACGCGCGAGCGGGTAGACGTAAACCGCCTTCGGACAGCCACGGGCTCGAGAGCCGTCCCGGCGAGTGTAGGTCTCGCCGAGCGTCTGACCGAGGCAGACCCAGTTGGCCGCTCGGTAGCACGTGCCCTTGAACCGCGAGAGGTCGATGAAGGTCTCCGCCAGCAGCACGGGGTGGCCGTAGGCGGCCTGCCAATCGCTGTTGAGCCGGCGCAGGTTGGCGCCGAGAATCCTCGACGCCAAGTGCGGAATTCGGATCCAGGGCAGCACCAGGAATCTGCGGTTCCCCACGACCAGGTGGAGATTCCTCTCGCGGGTCGCGTCGTCCCAACCGATGTGCTCGTCGCGCGGACCGCAACGCAGGACCGCGGCGCCCCAGTCGAGCAGAGCGACGAGCTGTTGCCCGACAAACGCCGCGTATCCCATCGACTCGCCCACCGACCGCTTGAACCCAAGGTAGTGGTAGCGCTGCAGGTGCAGCCGGAACCCGTCGCGCTCCTCGGGCGCGATGGGGCGCAACGTGAACGGCCCCTCGGGCTGACACTCGACCATGCCTGCAACCGGGCCCAGCGCGTCGAGCAGGCGCAGCCGCTCGGCGTCCTCGTGATGACCGCCGCCGGGACGGCGCCGGCGCGCCGCGGGGAGCCGCAGCAACCCGCGCTGCTCCAAGCGCCGGAGCATCACCGAGCATGCGGCCAGAGGGATCTTGCCGCTCGGCCGCACCCAGNNGAGCTGCGAGCCGCCGTCGATCAGGCCCTGCAGCCACGAGAACTCGCTCGCGCCGAGCGGTGTCTGCCGGAAGCTGAAGAGCGTAGTCGCGTCGTCCACGCCGCGAACGTGGCACGGTGCGCGTGGTTTGTCAACCCTCTGCTGCCCGCCACGCCTTGGCCCTCTGGTGCACGGT
>PMXT01000164.1 GCA_003170995.1 Actinomycetota bacterium
AGCAGGTAGCCGATGCGGCTGGGGACGCCCTTGAAGAACCAGATGTGCGACACGGGCGCCGCCAGGTCAATGTGGCCCATGCGCTCGCGGCGGACCTTCTGCCGCGTCACTTCGACACCACAGCGCTCGCAAATGATGCCTTTGTAGCGGACGCGCTTGTACTTACCGCAGTAGCATTCCCAGTCCTTGGTCGGACCGAAGATGCGCTCGCAGAAGAGACCGTCGCGCTCAGGCTTGAGCGTGCGGTAGTTGATCGTCTCGGGCTTGGTCACCTCGCCGTGCGACCAGTCGCGGATCTGCTTCGGCGAAGCGAGCCCGATGCGGATGGCGTCGAATTCGTTGATGTCGATCATTTCCGCCAACTCCCAACCGAGCCTTCGGTCTTTCCGCCTGAAAGGGTTCGCAACTTCTTTTCCCCGCTCTCTCTGTAACTTGCTTGCGAATTCGTCTCGGTGATCATCAGGCACCCTCTTCGTCGGCGGTTACGCCGGAGCCTTCGGATTCGACCTCGACCTCCTCGACGTCGCCAAGCGACTCGTCACTCGGAAGCGACAGTTCTCCTGCCTCGTCGACTCGTTCCTGGCCCTCTTCGACTTCCTCGGCCGTTGGCTTCCTCGCCGCCGCCCTGAGTGAGCCGGGTGAGAGGTCGATACCGAGTTCCTCCGCCGCGCGCAGAAGCTCGTCGTCCTCCTCCCTGACCTCGACCGCTTGCCCTTCCTCGGAGAGCACGTTCACATCCAGCGAGAGCGATTGCATCTCCTTGAGGAGCACCTTGAACGACTCGGGAATCGAAGGCTCGGCGATGTTCTCACCCTTGACGATCGCCTCGTAGGCTTTGACGCGCCCAACGGTGTCGTCGGACTTGATCGTGAGCATCTCCTGCAGCGTGTAAGCAGCGCCGTAAGCCTCGAGCGCCCAGACCTCCATCTCGCCGAAGCGCTGGCCGCCAAACTGCGCCTTGCCGCCCAGCGGCTGCTGAGTGACGAGCGAGTAGGGGCCGGTCGAGCGGGCGTGGATCTTGTCGTCCACGAGATGCAGCAGTTTGAGGATGTACATGAAGCCGACAGTCACCTTCTGCTCGAAGGGCTCGCCGCTCTTGCCGTCGAAGAGGCGCACCTTGCCCGAGCAATGACGACCCACCGGGCGCTTCGGATCGACCACCATCTTGATCGGCGAGTCGCCGCGCTTCGTCCATGCCACCAGCGCCTTGTCGACATCCTCTTCCGTCGCTCCGTCGAACACGGCCGTGGCCACCGGGCTCGGGTCTGGCGCAGCGATCACCTGCATACGCCCCGATACGTTCTGGCGACCACCGATCGTCGGCGATCCTTCGACGCCCGTCACATCGCTGAAGACGCCGTGCGCAGCCGCCCAGCCGAGATGCGTCTCGAGCACCTGCCCGATGTTCATACGGCTGGGGACGCCAAGTGGGTTGAGGACGACGTCAACCGGCCGGCCGTCCTCGAGGAAGGGCATGTCCTCCTCGGGGACGATCTTGGCGATGACGCCCTTGTTGCCGTGGCGCCCGGCCAGCTTGTCGCCCTCCGAGATCTTGCGTTTGGTTGCCACGTACGCGCGCACCAACTCGTTCACGCCCGGCGATAGATCGTCGCCGGCGTCGCGCGAGAAGGTCTTGACGTCGATGACGACGCCACCTTCGCCGTGCGGCACCTTGAGCGAGGTGTCCCTGACCTCGCGCGCCTTCTCCTTGAAGATGGCGCGAATCAGTTTCTCCTCGGCGGTCAACTCTGTCTCGCCCTTGGGCGTCACCTTGCCCACGAGCAGATCGCCGGAGCCGACCTCGGCGCCGATGCGAACGATGCCACGCTCGTCGAGGTTGCGCAGCGAGTCCTCCGAGCGATTGGGGATGTCGCGCGTGATCTCCTCGTCGCCGAGCTTGGTCGAGCGTGCGTCCACCTCGTACTCGTGGATGTGAATCGAGGAGAGCACGTCCTCCTTGACCAGCCGCTCCGAGAGGACGATCGCGTCCTCAAAGTTGAATCCCTCCCAGCACATGAAG
Source organism: Actinomycetota bacterium (assembly GCA_003170995.1). Taxonomy (GTDB): domain Bacteria; phylum Actinomycetota; class Thermoleophilia; order Gaiellales; family Gaiellaceae; genus Fen-549. The sequence continues at coordinate 2,021 of PMXT01000164.1, forward strand.
GCAACAAGCAGGTTGGCGCCAAGCGCCAGCTCGCCATGATCGGTCGAGGAACCGTCGGCAAGCACCTCGCCCGCCTTCACCTTCTGGCCGAGCTTGACGACCGGCTTTTGGTGAATGAGCGTGCCCTGGTTGGAGCGCATGAACTTCGTCATCGTGTGCTCATCCCGCTCGCCGCCTCGCGCCTCGACAACGATCTTCTCGGCGTCGACGTCGGCGATGGTGCCAGCCCGAGTCGCCAGAACGACGTCGCCGGTGTCGACGGCAGCCCGGTACTCGAGCCCGGTACCAACGAGCGGCGCCTGCGTGACCATCAGCGGCACCGCCTGTCGTTGCATGTTCGCGCCCATCAGCGCGCGGTTGGCGTCGTTGTGCTCGAGGAAGGGGATCAGCGCCGTCGCCACGCTCACGAGCTGCGCCGGCGAGACATCCATGAACTGGATATCCTTGGGTGCCGCGGTGATCGCCTCGCCTTCGCGTGAGCGACAGAGCACCAGATCATTCGCGAGCTTCCCGGTCTTGGGATCGACCGGCTCGTTGGCCTGAGCGATCGTGTACTGCATCTCCTCGGCCGCATCGAGATAGACGATCTCGTCGCTGACCTTGCCCTTCGTGACGCGCCGATAAGGCGTCTGGATGAAGCCGAACTCCGAGATCGTCGCGAAGGAAGCGAGCGATCCGATCAGGCCGATGTTCGGACCCTCAGGCGTCTCGATCGGACACATGCGCCCATAGTGGGTCGTATGCACATCGCGCACCTCGATCGGCGCTCGCTCGCGGGTGAGACCGCCGGCCCCGAGTGCTGACAGGCGTCGCCTGTGCGTAAGCCCAGCCAGCGAGTTGGTCTGGTCCATGAACTGAGAGAGCTGCGAAGAGCCGAAGAACTCCTTCAGCGCCGCCACGACCGGACGGATGTTGATGATCGTCTGCGGCGTGATCGTGTCTACGTCCTCAGTGGTCATGCGCTCGCGCACAACGCGCTCCATGCGGTAGAGACCGACCCTGAAGGCTTCCTGGATCAGCTCACCGACCGTGCGCAGACGACGGTTTCCGAAGTGCTCGTACTCGTCTAGCTCGCCGCGAATCGAATCTCGGCTCATCGACGCGGCCTCGGCCGCGAGATCTTTCGCCTCGTGATCGAGCCCGAGTTTGACCGGCAGCTCGATCAGCCTTCGCACCAGCGCCAAGATATCCTCGGTGGTGAGCACGCGCACGTCGTCGGGCACGCCCACGCCGAGATGCTGATTGAGCTTGTAGCGACCGACCTTGGTCAGGTCGTAGCGCTTTGGATCGAAGAAGAGCGACCTGAGCAGATTGCGTGAGTTCTCGAGCGTGGGAGGCTCGCCCGGTCGCTGCTTCTTGAAGACCTCGATCAGAGCCTCTTCCTCGCGCGTGGACGGGTCCTTCTCGAGCGTGAACTGGATGTATGGTGAGTCGTTGAAGAGCGCCAGAATTGCCTCATTCGAGCTCGTGTCGAGCTTGTAACCGGTCGTCGGATCTTCGGCCGGAAGCGCGCGCAGGAGAGTGGTGATCGGAAGCTTCCGCTTACGATCGATGCGCGCGTAGCAGACACCCTTCTTATCGATCTCGAGCTCGAGCCAGGAGCCCCGGCTCGGCATCAGGTTGGCGATGAAGACCTGCTTGGTTGCATCCTTGGGCTCCATCAGATAGGCGCCCGGGCTGCGCACGAGCTGCGTGACGATCACGCGCTCGGTGCCG
>PMXT01000167.1 GCA_003170995.1 Actinomycetota bacterium
ACGAGGCGGTGAGCATCTCCTGGCCGCAGACGGCGCAGACAGCCATGTGGAGATCGTAGTTTGCGGAAGGGGGGTCATTGTGAGTTGTTTCCAAATCTTTCGAAGCAACTCTCCGAGCTTCTCGACCGGCAGCGGCGACCCGTAAGCCCGGTCGAGAACCGTATTTGCATACGGCGCCCGTGCGTGATGCGACAAGCTCGGCGATGGCCGACAGGTCGCTGCGTGTGGAGGCCCCGTGGGCGAAGCTCGTATTCGCTCGGCGATTTGACGCCGTCGAGCCCGGCGTGCTAGTTTCGAGTATCTTCGCCGACGGCGGCGGGGGAATGGCAACGGTGCCTCAGGACGCAATCAGCGTGCTGGGGCTTTTTTGTTGGTCCCGCCGATGGGGGCGGGATAGGAAGGCAAGGATGCCTCAGGACGCTTCGCGCGTGCTGGGGCTTTTTTTGTTTCGGAGTATTCGAGGCGGGGCTCAAAGCCTCGCAAGAAGGAGGTCTAATGCTTCCCTATCCCACATGGCTGAGTCCGGGCGACAACGCCTGGCAGATGACAGCCGCGACTTTGGTCGGGCTGATGAGCGTGCCGGGACTGGTCGTCCTCTACGGCGGCGTGATGCAAAAGCGCTGGTCGGTGAACAGCATGATGCTCTCGTTCGTCGCCTTTGCGGTGATCCTGGTTTGCTGGGTGCTCTGGGGCTTCAAGATGGGCTTCGGAATGCCGTGGCACGGTCTTTCCGAGCACGGCTTCTTCGGCACCTTCGTCGGTAAGCCCGGGAGCGTCCTCGGCCACGCCGGCGAGCAGGCACGAGCGAATATCCCGTTACTGGACGGCGCGATGCCGAAGCTCAGGTTCCCGCAGTCTTCGCTCGTCTACTTCCAGTTCGTCTTCGCGGCGATCACACCGATCCTGATGCTCGGCTCGGTGCTCGGCCGAGTCAATTTCAAGGCCTGGATCCCGTTTGTGGCGCTCTGGATGACGTTCGTCTACTGCATCGACGCCTTCCTGATCTGGGGCGGCGGCTACTTCGCTCATCACGGCGCCATCGACTACAGCGGCGGCTACGTGATCCACCTCTCCGCCGGTGTCTCGGGCTTCGTAGCGGCGGCCGTGATCGGCCCACGCCTGGCCCGCGATCGCGAGATCGACGCACCGAACAACCTGGCCATGGTCGCGCTTGGAGCAGGCTTGCTCTGGCTCGGCTGGAACGGCTTCAACGGCGGCGATCCCTACTTCGCGGGCGCGAATGCGTCGGCGGCGATCCTGAACACGAACCTCTCGACCGCAGTCGCGTTCCTCGTCTGGGTCGGCTGGGACTACGTCACGCACCGGAAGCCCTCGATGATCGGCAGCGTCAACGGCATGATCGTCGGACTGGTAGTGATCACGCCGGCAGCCGGTTTCGTCAACGGCTACGGCGCCATGGCGATGGGAGCGATCGGCTCGACTCTCGTCTACGTCGCCTACAACTACGTGAGCCGGCTGCGTCCCTTCCGTAACGTCGATGACACACTCGGTGTTATCTACACGCACGGTTTCGCCGGACTAGTGGGCGGGCTGCTGGTGGCTGTCTTCGCCGATCCGAAGATGCTCGTTTACCTGGGCATCGGTAACGGCTCGGGCTTCTCGGCCACGGGACTGATAAGCGGGAACTGGATCCTGCTCAAGTGGCAGGCGTTGACGGCTCTGTTCGTGATTTGCTGGTCGGCGCTCGGCACCTTCGTATTGCTCAAGATCGTCGGCCGCTTCGTCTCGCTGCGAATGAGCGAGGAAGACATGGAGGCCGGCGACGTCGCGGTGCACGGTCACGAGGTCTACCCGTCCGACATTCCATCGCTCGCCCTTCCCACCGGCATTCCCGGTTGGGTTGCGGTTCCTCTGGGGAGCGCGGCCTCGAAGAGCGGGACAGGGGGTGGTACCGAGCCTCCAAAGGCGTAGTCCGCTCAGCCAAGGATGGAGAAGCGGGTCGCGAGAATGTGGTCATCAGCCAGTACGCTGAATATCACTCCCGCAGCCGGCTTGCGGCCCGCTTCTCCGCCGCTGGACAAGGATTGAACGGATCTCGCCACTCGCCTCCAAATGGGCAGCGAGCGAGAGAGATACCCGCTACGACGACACTTCGAGAGGAAGCCATGGCTATCGAGATCATCGTCTCTTACGACGGCACGGATATGGATCAAGACGCACTTGCCCTGGGTCAGACGCTGGCCTCGGCGGGCGCTTCACTGGCGCTCGCCTACGTCCGACACGCGAAGGAAATAGGAGGGGAGCGCGAGCAGCTCGCCGCGAACGAGGCCGCGGAGTTGCTCGACAAAGGCGCCGAGTTGCTCGGCCAGCCGGACGCCCCGCGTTTCATCGTTTTTAGTGCCTCGACGCCGGAGGGCCTGAGCGAGCTCGCCAAGAGCGAGGAGGCAAGCCTGATTGTCTTCGGTTCCGAATACCGCACCCAGCCCGGGCAGGTCGAACCTCAAACCTCGGCCCGACGCCTGCTCGAGGGCGGGCGAATCGCGGTCGCGATCGCACCGGCCGGCTTTCGCAAGCTCAACGGTAAGAAGAAGATCAAGACGATCGGCGCCATCACCCCCGAGGACGATCCCTGCGTCGAGACGACCGCCCAATCGCTGGCGAAGCACCTCGGCGCGAAGATCGAGACGAACCCCCACATCGCCCCCGACCTCCTGGTCATCGGTTCGAAGATCGGAACGAAGCACGGGGTGGTCTCGATGAGCGCCGCAGGCATGTACCTGATGGGGACGGTTCGCTGCCCGGTACTCACCTTGCCGAGGGGGATCGCGCTGGAGTTCTGAGACGGCGCCAGTCCCATGGGAAAAGGCCGAGAATGCGCATTCTGATCGCAGAAGACGAGACGATCATCCGGATCGACCTGCGCCGGATGCTCGAGCGCGCCGGCCTCGAGATCTGCGCTGAGACTGGCGACGGCGAGGGAGAGTCGGCATGACTTCGCCGGGCAACCGAAACAGCCGTCGCCATGCCGCTTGAGGGCCACACAGATCGTGTCGCAACGCCTCTGAGCGGACGAGACAGGCGTTTCATCGCAATCATCGCCTGCTTGTTCGTGCTGGGCGCCGCGGCTTGTGTCTTCGCCTACATAAACCATCCAGCCATCCCCTCCGGCAAGGGTTGCGTCGTCGTGACCGTCGCTTCGTCGCTGGGTGGTACGACGTTGCGGAATTGCGGCCCCGCCGCCAAGAGATTTTGCCGGAGCGAGGGAAAGCTCAACGGCGATATCGCCGTAGCGTGCCAGCGTGAAGGTTACGCTCTCGGGCCGATTCGGGCGGGAGGATAGAGCCCCTCTTTCTCCAACCGATCTGTCGTTGCGGGTCTTGCCCTGTACATGCCGAGACCTATTTCATTAGGGATGGTCTGGACGAGTTCAGGTTCTCTCCCCCTGGATTGGATCGCGCCCAACTCGAACCAGGCGCCTCTCGCGTCTCTGGCGGGTCGCTGATCGTGCGAGCCCGGAGAGGACAGTGTGACCACACGGACTCGTAGAGAATCGTGCAGCCGGCGACCCGAGGCGGCGGCGGAGCCGGGCTTCGCCCGGCGGGAGCCGCCGCCGCTCAGTGGCGCGAGAGTTCAGCTGCTCTCGGGAATCGTGTACTTGGCGTTGCCCTTGTACTCGAGCTCAAGAGCGTGCTCGGGATGGATCAGAATGGCGCCCTCGCCGCGCGTGTAAGCCTCTTCTCCGTGCTGGCTGACGTCGAGGCCCCGGCCCTCGTCGCGCTCGTGCACGCGAATCCGCGCCACCAGGCTCATCAACTTGAGCAGGATGAAGGTTCCGCAGAAGGCGTAGACGGGCGCGGCCACCGCCGCAAGAGCCTGGCGGCCGAGCTGGATCGGCGACCCGAACAGCAATCCGTTCCCGGTCAGGTTCCAGCTGGCCTGGGCGAAGAAGCCGACGAAGAGGATTCCGGTGAACCCCGCCAGGCCGTGTGCCGCGAGCACGTCGAGCGTCTCGTCGAGCCGAGTGCGCGGGCGCCAGACGATCAGCGTGTAGGCCGGGACCGCCGCCAGCGCGCCGAGCAAGATGGCACTCATCGGGCTGACGAAGCCGGCTGCCGGAGTGATCCCGACCGCCCCGACCACGATTGCCGTCGCCGCTCCGATCGCTGTCGCCTTGCGGCCACGCAGGTAATCGATCAGCATCCAGATCGAGAGCGTCGCCGCGGGAGCAAGCAGCGTGTTGGTGAAGGCGAGCGGCGCCTGTTTACCGGTCGTCAGTGCGCTGCCGGCGTTGAAGCCGAACCAGCCGAACCAGAGCAGACTCGCCCCGAGCAGCGCGTAGACGCCGTTGTGAGGCAAAATCGCCTGCCGGCCGAAGTCCTTGCGCGCTCCCACCACCACGGCCGCCGCCAGCGCAGAGAAGCCCGAGGCCATCTCCACCGGCACGCCGCCGGCGAAGTCCATCACGTGATGGTGCTGGAGCCAGCCGCCGCCCCAGACCCAGTGCGCCATCGGCGCGTAGATCAGGCAAGACCACAGCGCCACAAAAACGAGAAATGCCCCGAAGCGCATGCGCTCGACCACCGCGCCCGAGATCAGCGCCGCGGTGATGATGCAGAAGGAGGCCTGGAAACAGACGAAGACGAGCTCGGGGATGTGCAAGCCCGCACGTGGCCCGTTGGTCACGTTCTTCAGGAAGACGTTGTGCAGGTCGCCGATGAAGCCGTTGCCCTTGTCGAAGGC
>PMXT01000039.1 GCA_003170995.1 Actinomycetota bacterium
TCATCAACGAGCCGACCGCGGCCTCGCTCGCCTACGGCCTCGACAAGGAGAACGACCAGACGATTCTCGTCTTCGACCTGGGCGGCGGCACCTTCGACGTCTCGGTGCTCGAGCTGGGCGAGGGCGTCTTCGAGGTCAAGTCCACATCGGGCGACAACCATCTCGGCGGCGACAACTTCGACAAGGCCGTCGTCGACTGGATGGTGGCCGAGTTCAAGCGTGACAACGGCATCGACCTGAGCCAGGATCCGATGGCGCTGCAGCGCCTCTACGAAGCGGGCGAGAAGGCGAAGATCGAGCTTTCCTCGACCATGTCGACCCAGATCAACCTGCCCTTCATCACCGCCACGCCGGAGGGTCCCAAGCACCTCGACCTGCAACTCACGCGCGCCAAGCTGAACGAGCTGACCGCCGCTCTGCTCGAGCGGGTGGTCGGGCCGACCAAGCGTGCGCTCTCCGACGCGGGCCTCACTGCCGAAAAGATCGACCACGTCATTCTTGTCGGCGGCATGACGCGCATGCCGGCGGTACAGGAGCGAGTCAAGGAGATCGTCGGTAAGGATCCGCACAAGGGCGTCAACCCCGACGAGGTGGTTGCCGTAGGCGCCGCGATCCAGGCCGGCGTACTCAAGGGCGAGGTCAAGGACATCCTGCTCCTCGACGTGACTCCACTTTCACTTGGAATCGAGACCAAGGGCGGCGTCTTCACACGTCTGATCGAGCGCAACACGACCATCCCGACGCGCAAGTCGGAGATCTTCACGACGGCTTCCGACAACCAGGACTCGGTTGAGGTGCACGTGCTCCAGGGCGAGTCGGAGATGGCCGCCTACAACAAGACACTGGGCAAGTTCCACCTGATGGGCCTCCCGCCGGCGCCGCGCGGCATCCCGCAGGTCGAGGTTGCCTTCGACATCGACGCCAACGGCATCATCGCGGTCTCGGCCAAGGACCTCGGCACCGGCAACCTGCAACAGATCAAGATCGAGGGCGGCTCGGGGCTCAATCCGAACGAGGTCGAGCGGATGGTCCACGAGGCCGAAGTCCACGCCGACGACGCGCACAAGCTGCACGAGCTGGCCGAGGCCAAGAACGCCGGCGAGCAGCTTCTCTACGCGACCGAGCGCACCCTCAAAGAGCACCGCGACAAGCTCTCCTCCGACGAGGCTTCGAACATCGAGAGCCGGATCGAGGAGCTACGCAAAGCGGTCGAGGGCAGCGACCTGAGTGAGATCAGAGCGAAGACGGAAGCGCTGCAAGAGTCCTCGCACAAGCTGGCCGAAGCGGTCTACGCACAGGCATCCGCGCAGGCGCAGGCGAGCGCGGCTTCGGCGGAAGGCGGTCAGACCGGCTCCGACGAGGACGTCGAGGAGGCCGACTACGAGGTCATCGACGATGACGAGAAGAAGGACTAGCCACCGATGCCGGGCGGCAGACAACCACACAAGCCGAACGAGCCCGGAGATAACGGGCAGAAAGCGGCGGAGGTCGTAGAGGCGCCACGCGAGACCGCCGAGCCGGCCGCCGATCGCGAGGAGCTGGAACGAGCGCTGGCCGAGGCCGAGGCGGTGCGAGACCAGCACTTGGCAGACCTGCAGCGAGTGGCGGCCGACTTCGACAACTACCGAAAGCGCATCGCCCGTGAGCAGCAGGCGCTGGTGGCGCGCGCCCACGCCGGGCTGGTCGAGGCGATCTTGCCTGTGCTGGACGATCTCGGACGGGCGCTGGAGGCCGCTGGTCTGCACGAAGAGGCCAAGCTCGAGGATGGCGTCCGTCTCGTCCATCGCCAGCTCAGCGATGTGCTGACCAAGGAAGGGCTAGAGGAGATTCCCACTGACGTCCCCTTCGATCCGCACGTGCACGAGGCGCTGGCGGCGATTCCCACCGGGGCCGAAGAGGGGACGATCCTGGAGGTCGTGCAACGCGGCTACCTGCTCGGCGATCGGGTCTTGCGCCCGGCGCGCGTCGTTGTCGCGTCCGCTCAGGGGGAGTAGCGACCGGTGCCGAGCGACCTCTACGAGACGCTTGGGGTTTCGCGCACCGCCTCGGCGGAGGAGATCAAGAAGTCTTACCGCAAGCTGGCGCGGCGCCACCACCCCGACGCCAACCCCGGCGACAAGGAAGCCGAGGAACGCTTCAAGAAGGTCCAGAACGCCTACGACATTCTCTCCGACGCCGACAAGCGCAAGCAGTACGACACGTTCGGCGCCCGTGGTCCGCAGATGGGTGGAGCGGGGCCGGGCGGTGTCCACTTCGAGCAATTTGATCTCGGCGACCTGGGCGGGCTGGGCGGCTTCGGTGACGTCTTCGCCAACCTCTTCGGGGGCGGCGGGCGTGCCCACTCGCAAGCGCTCAAGGGCGCAGACACCGAGGCGACACTCAATCTCTCCTTCGAGGACTCACTAGGGGGCGCCGAGACGCGCATCCCCGTCGAGGCGGATGTCGCCTGCTCGACCTGCGCCGGCTCGGGCGCCAAGCCGGGGACCTCGCCCAAGACCTGCCCCCAGTGCGGCGGTCGCGGCGTCGTCGCCGAGAGCCAGGGCCCCTTCGCCATCTCGCAACCCTGCCGACGCTGCCGCGGCGCCGGCATGATCATCGAGAGCCCCTGCCCGACCTGCCATGGCTCGGGTCACGTGCGGCGTACCAAGCAGTACAAGGTCAAGATCCCGGCCGGGGTGAAGGACGGCACCCGCATCCGTCTCAAGGCCAAGGGCGAGGCCGGACTGAACGGCGGCCCGCCCGGCGACCTCTACGTGGTCACGCGCGTGGCGCCCTCCTCGCTCTACGAGCGCCGCGGCGCCGACCTGGTCGTCGAGGTACCGGTCACCTACCCCGAGGCCGCGCTCGGTGCCACGGTTGAGATACCGACTCCCGACGGCGCGATCTCGCTCAAGATCCCGGCCGGTTCCGAGTCGGGCAAGCTGCTGCGCGTGCGCGGCCACGGCGCCCCCAAGCTCAAGGGCTCGGGNNGACCTGCTCGCGCGCGTGCGCGTGACCGTGCCCAAGAAGCTTTCCAAGGCCGAGAAGGAAGCGCTCGAGCAACTCAAGTCGGTTTCGCGGGAGAATCCGCGCGAGAGGCTGGTGGGATGATGAGTACGAGTGTCGCAGTCGAGACTGACCCGCGGTTGACCGTCGAGCGCGCTGAGCGCCTCTTCCACTACGCGAGCGACCACTTGCTAGATGGGAGTACCTTCAAGTGCGCAACCCACCAAACCTGTCGAAGGAGTGCTGAAGCCCAACCGGGGGTGACCCTCTTTGAGGGCCAACTGCCTCATCTCGGCTCGCATTACGACACTTCCGACGCCGGGAGGGCGTTTCGGGTGTTGATTGTCCCGATGGATATGGGGAACGAGCAAGCTCGGATCTCCCTGATAGAGCGCCAAGCCCAAGTGCGCAAACTCGTCGGCGGAGAATGGAGCGATCGCAATCCGCACATGAAGGGAGTGGTGCTAGCTCTCAGGCTCGTCTTCGGTCTTCCGTTGGGGACTGACCCTAAAGGGGAGTGGCTCGAGACAAATACCGGAAGGGTTCATCTACTGGACGCGTACGCAATGGCGAACTTGACTCTCTGTTCCGCGATTGTGCCTCGCGCGGCGAAACCCGCCTCCGGTACGACCAGTTGCACGACCGACACGATGAGACGAAACTGCTTCCGCCATCTGGAGAACACAGTCTCGATACTTCAACCGACGGTGGTCATCGGGCAGGGTGCGCCGGTTCGCGATTCCGTTGGAGAGAGACTCAGGATTGAGCGGCGAGTCGGAGAATTCGTTTCTATTGCGTCACTTGCCGGAACTCGATTTGTTTGGGTTCCACTAAAACACCCAACTCGGAACTGGTTTTCCTTAAAACACCGGTATCTGCACGATGTCGTCGTCCCTTCGTTGCGACTTGCTCGCGCCGTCGCGCTTGATACCGCGTGGAGTTGACGATCTGTGACTGACGACCGACCCCGCTACATGATCTCGATTGCGGCCGAACTGGTCGGCATGCACCCGCAGACGCTGCGCATCTACGAGACCAAGGGTCTGGTGCGACCGCAACGGACGGGCGGGAACACACGGCTCTATTCCGAGGCCGACCTCGAGCGGCTGCGTGAGATCCAGCGCCTGACGACCGAGCTGGGGCTGAACCTGGCCGGGGTCGAACGGGTGCTCGTGCTCGAGGACGAGATGCGCAAGATGCGCTCACGGCTCGACCGGCTCGAGCGGGAGATGCGCGAGGCGATCGAGCAGGTGCACCGCTCTTACCGGCGCGAGCTCGTCATCTACCGGGCGCCCGAGCCGCCGCTTCCCCAGCCACGACGGAAACGGCAGGGCGGGTAGGAGAACGGAATGGACTTCAACAAGCTGACGCTGAAGTCGCAGGAAGCGGTCGCCGGGGCGCAGGAGCTGGCGCGCCGAAATGGCAACCCCGAGCTCTACCCCGAGCATCTGCTGCTCGCGCTGCTCGACCAGGAGTTGCCGCGCGCGCTTGTCGGCGATCCACAGGCGCTCAGGCAAGAGGCAGAGTCAGACCTGAAGCAGCGGCCGAGCGTCTCCGGCGCCGGAGTGCAGCCGCACGCCTCGACCCTGTTTTCGTCCCTGCTCGACCGCGCCTTCGACGAAGCGAACAGGCTCGGTGACAACTTCGTCTCGGTCGAGCACCTGTTGCTCGCGCTGGATGTTGTTCCGCGCGACGAGTTGATGTCGCGGCTGAAGGAGGTGCGCGGCTCGCAGCAGGTCACGACGCAGGATCCCGAGGGCACCTACCAGGCGCTGGAGAAGTTCGGCCGCGACCTGACCGCGCTCGCGGAAAAAGGCAAGCTCGACCCGGTGATCGGCCGCGACGACGAGATCCGCCGCGTGATGCAAGTCCTCTCGCGCCGCACCAAGAACAACCCGGTCTTGATCGGCGAGCCCGGTGTCGGCAAGACGGCGGTTGCCGAGGGGTTGGCGCAGCGGATCGTCGCCGGCGACGTGCCCGAAGGCTTGAAAGGCAAGCGCGTCTGGGCGCTCGACCTCGGCGCAATGCTGGCGGGCGCCAAGTACCGCGGCGAGTTCGAGGAGCGGATGCAGGCCGTTCTCAACGAGATCAAGGCTTCCGAGGGACAGCTGATCGTCTTCATCGACGAGCTGCACACGATCGTCGGCGCTGGCGCGGCCGAGGGTGCCGTCGATGCCGCCAACATGCTCAAGCCGATGCTGGCGCGCGGCGAGCTGCGCGCGGTCGGCGCCACCACGCTCGACGAGTACCGAAAACACATCGAGAAGGACGCCGCGCTCGAGCGCCGCTTCCAGCCGATCCTCGTCGGCGAGCCCAGCGTCACCGACACGGTTGCCATCCTGCGCGGGCTCAAGGAGCGCTACGAGGCCCACCACGGCGTGCGCATCCGCGACGCCGCGCTGGTGGCCGCAGCCGTCCTCTCCGACCGCTACATATCCGACCGCTTCCTGCCCGACAAGGCGATCGACCTGGTCGACGAGGCGGCCTCGCGCCTACGCATGGAGATCGACTCCTCGCCGCTCGAGCTGGACGAGGCCGAGCGCCGGGCGCGCCAGCTCGAGATCGAGCTCGCCGCGATGGCCAAGGAGAAGAAGGAAGTGAAGGCGCCGGTGGAGCGCGAGCTGGCCGAGGCCAAGGCGGAGCGGGACGAGCTGGCCGCGCGCTGGGCCAAGGAGAAGGAGGCGCTCGATCGCGTCAAGGAGATCACACAGCGGATTGACGAGCTGAGCGGAGAGGCCGAGCGGGCTGAGCGCGCCGGCGAGCTGGAGCGCGTGGCCGAGATCCGCTACGGCGAGCTGCCGGCGCTCGAGAAGGAGCGCGACGAGCGCACCGAGGCTGAGGCCGGGAGCGAGCCGATGGTCAAGGAAGAGGTGGACGAGGACGATATCGCCGCGGTCGTCGCGCGCTGGACGGGCATCCCAGTCGACAAGCTGCTCGAGGGCGAGACCGAGAAGCTGATCCACATGGAGGAGCGCCTGCACGAGCGCGTCGTCGGCCAGGACAGCGCCGTCGAGGCGGTGGCGAACGCCCTTCGCCGCGCTCGCTCAGGGCTGCAGGACCCGAACCGACCGATCGGCTCCTTCGTCTTCCTCGGCCCGACCGGAGTGGGGAAGACCGAGCTGGCCCGGGCTCTGGCCGAGTTCATGTTCGACGACGAGCGAGCCATGGTCAGGCTCGACATGACCGAATACCAGGAGCGTCACACCGTCGCACGGCTGATCGGCGCCCCGCCCGGCTACGTCGGCTACGAGGAGGGCGGCCAGCTGACCGAAGCCGTCCGCCGCCGGCCCTACTGCGTGATCCTGCTCGACGAGATCGAGAAGGCGCACGCCGAGGTCTTCGACGTGCTGTTGCAGATCCTCGACGACGGCCGTCTCACCGACGGTCAGGGCCGCACCGTCGACTTCCGCAACACGGTCGTGATCATGACCTCGAACCTGCGCTCGGCCGCCGATCTGCGCGAGTTCTTCCGGCCCGAGTTCCTGAACCGGATCGACGAGGTGATCGAGTTCAAGCAGCTGACCCGCGAGCAGATCGCGAGTGTCGCCGAACTCCAGCTTGCGCGTCTACGAACCCGCCTGGGCGAGCGCGAGATCTCGCTCGAGTTGGCCGACGCCGCCAAGGAGGAGATCGCCGAGGCCGGCTGGGACCCGTCCTTCGGCGCCCGCCCACTCAAGCGCGCCATCCAGCTCCTGCTCGAAAATCCGCTTGCCCAGCGCCTGCTCGAGGGCGAGTTCGCTGCCGGTGACACTGTGCTGGTGGACGTCCAGAACGGCGAGATCGTGTTCACCAAGGCGAAGGTGAAGAATGCGAAAGGCGTTTCCGACGCTGCGTAGTTGACGTTTAGTTACCGTAGTAATAGGTTCTGAGCATGTCCGTTGCGGCGCGACGTTCTTGGCTGATGAGTCGTGTCGTGAAGTGGCCTTCGCGAGTTGGGGTGCTAACGGGGATCGTCGGAGTACTGATAGTTGCAGCTCCAACGTCTACGCGCTCGGCGCAGCTCGTTGAACATCCTGGCGGGTATCAAGTTGAGTTACTCGCCGCTGCACCCACCAATCCATCGCAGGTCGTGGCAATAGCGGATTACTACGACGAGGGCTATTCGACCAGGTGTGACAGTACGGGCGAGTATGTGCTCAAGAGCGAGAACGGTGGGCAGACGTGGCAAATGAGCGCGGCGTTATCAGATTTGCAGGCTCGCACCTGCGGTGGGTTGCTTAACGTAGCTTTACTAGATGGCGGCGAAACGCTTCTGGCTTTTTCGTATAAAGGGGACATCATTCGAAGCGAAGATGCCGGGAAGACGTGGGTAGTTGTGAAAAAGCACGCTACGGCGTGGACGGGATGGCCTAATGATCTCGGCGGTACGCCGCTAATTGCAGACCCTTCGCGCCCCGGCTCTGCCTGGGTATGCTCGGCTCCAAACGACGTGAGCACGGCTCCTCAAACGACCGGTGTGCTATCCACAACAGATGGAGGGAGCACCTGGCAAGTCCACAAGGTCAGAACTGTCGCGAAAGCCAATGGGAGCTGTGCCGGTTTCGCTGTGCAGCCACGCGGCAATGTACTTCTCGCATATGGAGACTCGGCGCTGCCCAAGAAAAATGGATGGTGGACATTTATAGGATCGAGATATAAGCTTTTCCGCAGTTCCAATCGCGGAGCGCATTGGAAGCGAGTTCGTGATACGTGTCGCGAAATCTCTGCCTCGCCTTTGCCGAGCTGTTGGGCGCAGTCGGTGATGCTCGCAGGCGGCGTCGTGGTCTTTGACCCAAACCGACCGAATGTGGCAATAGGCCTCAGTTCCGGAGAATTTGACCTTGGCGGAGCCCTCCCTGGAGCTGAGAACGTCATCTATCGCTCCTCTGACGCAGGAAATCACTGGAAACCGGTTGCCTTGGTAGCTAGCCTTCGTAATCATGGTCCAGGAAAGGTTTATACAAGTTCGAAATTTCGCCTGAGGTTTATGTNNAACTATATCCACGTCTGGGTCCCACGGGATTCTTCGATGTTGGCGGAACACTTTTCTCGTTTAACAACAACCGCTATGGTCCGAACAGTACGATCATTCAATCCAACAATCATGGACTTAACTGGTCCTTGAAGAAATACGGTGTAGTTAAGAGTACTAGTGGCGCGTATTATCCCACTCGCGGTATTGTGGCCAACAATGACGAGGTACTCGCTCCGGACGGGAATACCACACCGTCGATACTGTGGCGCTACCTACCGAACGATCGCATCTGGAGAGAGACGTCGCTCGGCGTACCGAATGCAGTTGAGCCAACAACCGGGCACTGGAGTAGTGGCGATGGCGTAGTAGATTTCTATGTTTCAGAAGATCACAAGGCGATCAATGGGTTTCAGTTTCAGGACACGACTCCCGTCAATAGCTGCGTTACTGGTGCCTCG
>PMXT01000110.1 GCA_003170995.1 Actinomycetota bacterium
CGCCGCGTCCGCGAACAGGTCGGACATGGCCGAAGTATGCAGGCGACCCGCCGCCCGCGTGGCCGCACAGCGAGACGGCCGCCGAAGCGACCGTCTCATTGGGCTGGCTGTCTCTACCTACGAGAGATCAGGACACGACTTTGAAGTTGAGGTCCTGGTTGGCGTGATCGTTCGAGTTCTGCGTGTTCGCCGACAGATCCATCGAGATCTCGGTACCGACCGGGATGTTGGCGGATCCGTTCTTGTCCACCACGCACTTCGTGATATCGAGCGTGACGCTGAGCGTATTCGCGGAGTCGGTCGCCCGATCGGCGCTTCCGTCTGTCAGTTCGCCGCTCTCGATCCCCGACGATTGTTGCTGGGGCACGACTGTCAGATTCGAGTCGCTATTGGTGTAGCTCGCCGCCGAGCACGAGCCCGAGTCGTTGTTGGTCCTCGCGGGAATCAGAGTTCCCTGAGGCTGCATGCCGAACTCGTAAACGAGCCCGCCGATATCCATGAAGTCCGGCTCTCCGGCGCCGGCGATGCCGGTACGCTGCGGTCGCCACCAGGTGAGTTGCACCTTGAGATGGCCGTCCGCGCCGACCGTGACGGGCGCCGGGTTCGATTGCGTTCCGTAGGCGCCTGCAGGATCGGAGTAATCGATCGTTACGGCGTTGCCGTTGCTGTCGGTGTAGCTCTTGAGCGCCGGGACGGTGTTGAAGACGAAGTTGAGCGGCAAGGGCAGAAGCGTGGTCGTTCCACCCTTCGTGATCAGTACCGTCATCGTGTCGCCGGTACCGATCTTGGTCGAGACGGCGTGTGGATCGAGAGAGAACTCCGTGCCGTCGAGATGTGCTCCGTTCGTACCGCGCAGGACGCCGAAACCGTCACCGCCGGAGGAGCAGCAGGATGGCCACGGCTCGGATTCGGACGGCGGCCCGTCCGAGCCAGGAGACGAGAAAACGCCGTTCGTCACCATCCGACCGGTGCCCCCCAAAGTGCAGTAGCTGAGCCCGTTGCAATCGAGCTTCACGGTGTCGCCCGTCGGTACATCGAGCAGCTTGAGGTTCAGGTTCGCGACCAGCGTCTCATCGATCTGTTCGCGTGTGACGCCGGCGGCATCCGCATTCAGGGTGTGCTGGATGTTGAGGAAGATCTGTGACATCCAGCGAGACGTGGGCTCCGAAGGGTTGTTGAAGGCGACCGTCGACTCGGCGCTAAGGCCGAATACATCCGCGAGTGGAGTGAATAGAGAGCGTGCAGAGCTCGCGGACGAGCTCTTCCCGGTACTCAACGCGTTGAGTACGCGGTAGCCGGTAGTAGCCGAGTCGAGCACGTTGGGCACGCCGTCGTAGTCGGTGTCGTTTCCGGCGCCGCTCGGACCGTTGTGCCGCGACGATTTGACGAAGCCGAAGTTACGGCCGTTGCCGAGCGGCACCTGCTTGCGTACGAGCGCCGTCCGCTTCGCGTCGAGCCACTTGCTGCGTACCTTCTTGGCGACGCGTGCGTAGCCCTTGCTCGGCAGCACCTTGATCGTGCCGAGTCTCGCGCCGGCGCGAACGCCGACGATCGCCTTCCCCTTCGCGTAACCGACCACGATCGGGCCGGCGTACTTGCCGCGCGAGTTGACGAGCTGGAGCGTTACGCGTTTCTCGGCCAGCCGCAGCTTGAACGACCGCTTGCTGGTCGAGGTGACCTTTCCGCCGTAGCCGACCGCCAGCACCGTGTAGCCAGCGCGGTCGAGCTTGCCGCTCACTGTGAGCTTGCTCTTCGCCGGCGCCGACGTTGACGGCGCTGCGAGCACGAGTGGAAGTGCGATTGCGACCAACGCGAGGACGCTGAAGCGCGCGTGGCGAGTTAGCAACGAAATTCGGGGCTCGGAAATCTGGTGGCGACGCATGTTCTCTCTCCCAGGGGTAGCTGCTCTGAACTGCCAGGAAATTCGGCGTTCCGGGTGGTGATTTGAGCGCGCAGCCCTGCGTTTGAGGCGAAAACCCGAAATCGTCCCCGTTTCGGGGATGGCCGCCGAGGAAAGTGGTGAGAAGCCGGCGCTTCTTTAGCGCGAAGACTCAGCGCTCGTGCAAGGATGAAGCAGATGACCACGCTCGCTTTGACCGTGCTTGGACGCGGCCTCGTCGATCCCACCCAACCGGTATTGCGCGCCGACGACGAGGCGCTGCTGCGCGGGCGGGCGGCCTTCGAGACGACCCGCGTCTACGCGGGGAAGCCGTTTCGGCTCGACGATCACCTCGCCCGCCTGAGTGTGTCGGCGGCGCGGATGGACCTGCCCGAGCCCGACTGTCTGGCCTTCCGGGATCTGGTCGCGGAAGCGCTGGAGGGGATCGGAGACGCTTCGCTGCGCCTGGTCTGGACGCCGGGGCCGAGCGATGGCGAAGCCCCTGTCGGTTTTGCGATCTTCGGCGCGATCCCCGCCGGTCACGAGGAACTCCGGGCCCGCGGCATGAAAGCGATCTCGCTGCCGATTGGCGTGCCCTACGAGCTGCGGGCCAAGGCGCCCTGGATTCTCGGTGGCGTCAAGTCCACCAGCTACGCGGCCAACATGGCGGCGACGGCAGAGGCCAAGCGCCGCGGCGCCGACGATGCAATCTTCCTGGCCGAAGGCGAGATCGTGCTCGAAGGCCCGACCACGAATATCTGGTGGCGAAGCGGCCAGACTCTCTTCACGCCCTCGCTCGAGACGGGCATCCTGGCCGGGATCACGCGCGACTTCGTGATCGAAGCTGCCCCAGCGCTTGGTTACTCGATCGAGCAAGGCGTCTACGAGCGATCGGAGCTCGCCGCAGCGGAGGAGGCCTTCACCTCCTCGTCGGTACGGGAGCTGATGCCGGTCATCTGGCTCGACGGATCCGCGCTCGGCGACGGTCGCCCGGGACCCACCCAGGCGGCGCTGCAGCAGGCGCTCAGGCGCGCGGCGGCGACGGGATCGGCAAGGCCGGAATCGTGATCCGAGCCCTATCGCCGAGGAACGCTACGCCGTGGGCGAGATCGAGGCCGGAGAGATCGCCGGTTCGCTGTGCTGGATCCCAACGGCCTTCGTCCTAGACCATATCCACCCAAGCTCGCCTCCTCGGCGACATCCCGCTCTCCTGGAAACCGAACTCTTTCTGAAGTCAAGAGAGATTCGCCTGTTGAGATTGTTGACAATCGGGAATACTCTAAATTCGCCGGCATTTCGATAGTCGCAAGCTTTCGCCGGCGAAGGCTGGGGGTCGCTCGGTTGTCGTTATCCGCTGCAATGGTTTACCTAACGCACCGGCGCGCGCGTACCTGTCTGCTCGTCGTTCTCCTAATCGGTTCTACGGGCACCTGTGATCTGGTCAGCGCTGCCTCAACCCGGGAAGCAACTCTCGCAACCTCCTCCCGAGCGTTCTCGGCCCACTTGACCAAGACGGTATTTCGGCGGGCCCGGGCGGGCAAGGTCAAGCTCGTCTATCGCTTCTCCGCTCCCAGCGAGAGATTTGGTTGGCAACTCAAGCTGAAGAGAGGCAAGAAGTGGTGGAGAGTTCACAGCGCCAAACTCAACGGTACTTTCAGTGGGTCCCACGCGATCACGGTCGCTAAGCTCTTCGGCCGAAAGGCAATCGCGGTAGGTCGCTACCGCTTGAAGGTCATTGCCGACGCGAACATGAAGCTGCTGACCTTCGATGTCCTCGCCGGCAAGCCGCCCGTGAATACCTCCTCACCGGCCGTCTCCGGCACGCCTATCCAGGACGCGGAGCTATCGGCCTCTGGCGGCTCCTGGAGCAACTCGCCGACCTCCTATGCCTACCAATGGCGCCGCTGCGATGACTTGGGTTCACACTGCACCGACATTCCGGACGCCAACTCGAGCTCCTACACTCTCGTCTACGCGGACGCCAGCTCGACCATCGACGTTGTCGTCACCGCCTCTAACGCCTACGGCTCTGCCGGCGCCACTTCGAGCCAGACGGCTGTCGTTGTCGGCAAGCCGCCCGTGAATACCTCCTCACCGGCCGTCTCCGGCACGCCTATCCAGGACGCGGAGCTATCGGCCTCTGGCGGCTCCTGGAGCAACTCGCCGACCTCCTATGCCTACCAATGGCGCCGCTGCGACGGCTCGGGTGCAAACTGCACCGACATTCCGGGCGCCACTTCCAACTCCTACACCCTGGTGCTCGAAGACGTCGGCTCGACCATCCGCGTCGTCGTTACCACCTCTAACGCCTACGGCTCTGCCGGCGCCACTTCGAGCCAGACGGCGGTGACTCTCCCTGCGGGTGCCGCTGGAATCGTTACGTCACTGACCGAAGTGAGCAACTTCCTGACGGGTGCGTATTCGAGCCAGGGCGTCGCGTACGACGGGTCAGCGTATCTCTATGTAAGTGACAACCAGCACATCTACAAGTTCACGTATCCAAGCGGAACTCTTGTCGCATCGCATAGTACTGTCGGAGAAGGGACATACGGCACCCACCTGGGCGACATCGCTGTTGGTCCTGACGGCTTTATCTACGTGTTAGCTGACAACTACCCCGTTGAAACCGACACCGCGGTGATGACGTACAGCACGGATCTCGTCTATCAGGGTGAGGTGCGGCTCACCGACTCCCCCACTGCCGGTGCCATCACCTATCGCCCTTCAGATGGTCACTTCTGGCTAGGTGACGATCGAGCCACGAAGGTCTACGAGTACGACACATCCTTTAACCTCTTACAAACCTACACTCTGAAAGATCCTGGCTACGTGGGGGCTGATCTGTGGAACGGTATCGAGTGGATCGGGGATATGTTGCTCTTGAATCCGCATGAATACACGATGCCCGCCGTGGTTCAGGAATACTACTTCGACGGGGGCGCGTTCTATCCCGTCCGCGCTGTCTCCCGTCCTGATTACTGCACCCAAGGAATGAGTTACGACGCGGCTAACGGCGTCATGATAATGGCGAGAAGACAGACTGGCGCTGACGCAGTCGTTACAGCCACGGTTTCCTTTGAAGCGCCTTAGCTAGTCCGCTACGCGGCTGGGAGTAGGCGAGTCAACGCGCCGAAAACCGTCACGCCCTCCACGGGAGAGCGGACTATCGGCGGATGGAGGCGCATACGGGAATCGGACCCTTGTTCTCGCTGAAGCGATCGCACCGGGTCGTCCGATCGTTTATATAGAGAAAAAGAGTCCAAACGCTACGGGGAGCTACCGGAAGGAGGCGTTTGTGATGCCCGAGACTGCCTCGCTCAGCTACAACCTCTATATGACTGGTGAGGAGAAAGTCCGTCTCGGCGGCATGGCGCTAGAGAACGGCGTGCTCGTTCAGGGGCCGACCGCCTGGGCTTGCGCGGTGCGTCTGCCGAGTGGAGATATTCGGGTGGTTGCGCGCCGGAAGCGTTTCCAGGCATCGCGGGTGCGCTCGCCACTGCTGCGCGGGCCGGCGCGGCTCGCCGAGGCGTTCGCGGTTCTGCCGGGCATTCGTCGCGCGCTCCCCGAGGCCCGTCTTCCCTTCACGCGCCCACGGGTGCGGGCGGCGATCGTCGCCAGCTCGCTTGCTGTGCGGCTGATTCGTAGCTCGCCCCGTGCCGGCTCGCTCGCTAGCGAGCTCTCCACTGTGGCGCTGACGATCCTGCCGGCGGCTGTTTCGCTCCGTGGCTCCGAGCTGACCGCCTACCACGGCGCCGAGCACGCAACGATCGGCTCCTACGAGCACAACGAGCCGCGCGGCCGCATCCACGAGCGCTGCGGCTCGAACCTGATCGCTCCGATGCTCGCCGGTTCGGTCCTGGCCAGCGTGCTCGCCGAGCGCCTTCCCCGGCGGGCCAGGCGTTTCGGCCGGGTGGGCGGACAGGTGGCCGCGATCGCTGTCGCAAGCGAGCTTCTGGGCTGGGCGCTCGCTCATCCCGAGGAGTTTCTCTCGCGCGTGATCCGCCGCCCCGGGCTGGAGTTGCAGCAGCACTTTGCGACCGCCGAGCCGAGCCCGGAGCAGCTCGAGGTGGCGCGCGCGGCGCTGGATGCCTGCTTGGAGCTCGAGGCCGAGCCGGACTAAGGGCCTATTCCAATAGGTCTGCACGCCCAGCGCGGC
>PMXT01000150.1 GCA_003170995.1 Actinomycetota bacterium
CCGGGCTCGTCCTTCGGCAGCTCGACCAGGTCGCCGAGCCCGAGCTCGGCGTAGCGGGCTGCCGCTTCGCGGCGAAGCTCGTTCCAGCCCTTGATCTGGCCCAGGAAGACGCGTAGGAAGGCCGCTTGCATCTCGTCCAGGCGCGAGTTGTAGCCCACGTACTCGAACAGCTTCTTGTCACGCGAGCCGTGGAAGCGGAGCATGCGTACGCGGGCCGCCAGCTCCTCGTCGCTGGTGGCAACCAGGCCGCCGTCGCCCAGACAGAAGAGGTTCTTGGTCGGGAAGAAGCTGAAGGTGGCGGCGATGCCCTTCTGCGCGACTCCGCCGCCGAAGGCCTGAGCAGCGTCCTCGATCACCGGCAGCCCGTGCATTTTGAGCTCGTCGACCTTGGCCGGCCGGCCGAAGAGGTGCACCGGCATGATCGCCTTCGTGTGCGGCGTGATCTTGCGCGCGACGTCGGCGGGGTCGAGGTTCATCGTCTCGCGCTCGATGTCGGCGAAGACGGGCGTCGCACCGAGCAGGGCGATCGGCTCGGCTGTGGCGTAGAAGGTGAAGGCGGGGCAGATGACCTCGTCGCCCGGCCCGATTCCGAGCGCGCTCAGCACCAGGGTGATCGCGTCGGTGCCGTTTCCGACTCCGACCGCCTGCGAGACGCCGAGGTGAGCGGCCGCTTCGCTCTCGAACGCCTTGACGTTGGGGCCGAGGATGAACTGCCCCGACTCGAGCACCTCCGCGAAGCGCGCCTTCAGCTCCTCGGCGAGTGGCGCGTACTGGGCCTTGACGTCAATCAGCGGGATCTTGGACATCTCGGCCCGCCAGTTTAGTCGAGCGCCAGCGGCGAAGAATGATCAAGGTGACTCCGACGACGAAAATGGCCACCACGGCGTAGTCCACGTAGTGCAAGTTGTGTTGGAACTTCTCCCAGCGAGTGCCGAGCGCGAAGCCGACCGACTGTAGAGCCAGGCACCAGATGGTCGAGCCGATCAGCGTCAGTACCGTGTACGAGAGGAGCCGGGCGCGGAACACTCCCGCCGGGATGGAGATGAAGGAGCGCGCGACCGGCGTGATCCGCCCGAGCAGGACAGCAAGGTTGCCGAAGCGATCGAACCAGTGCTCGGCTCGCTCGAGCTGCCCGTGTGAGAGATGGAACCAGCGCCCGTGACGCTCGAGGAAAGGCCGGCCGCCGTAGATGCCTACCCACCAGCCCGCCAGCGATCCGGCTGTGTAACCGAGCGTCCCGGCGAGAACCATCGTCAGGTAGGCAAGCGGACGCGAATCGATCGGGTGGCCGAAGAGGACGACCGACTGGGCGAAGGCGCCGGCGGCGAGCGCTCCGGCATAGAGCATCACGAGCTCGCTAAAAGCGGGAAACACCGCGTCGATGAACATCAGACCGAACACCGCCAGCACGCCGTTCGAGCCGATGAAGGCAGTCACGTGGTCGGTGACCAAGCCGGTGATCGAAGCGATCAGCACCGCGCGCCAGTCTAGACGCAGTCCGCTCCAGCGAAGTGGGCTACTCGTTCGCCGGCTCGATCGCCGCGAGCCGAATCCGTCCGTGCCGATGCGATACTTGGGCAGTGCGCCGTCTGATGGGAGTCTTCCTCGCCGTAGTCGTTGTTGCCGGTTGTTCTCACGGCGACCGCGCGCTCAATGCGTCCTCGACGAAATCGACCTCGAAACCTTCTCTCAAGCCGCCTTTCCTGCCGACCTCGGCCCCGGCCGACTCGGTGGCGGATTTCCCTTGCCCGAAGCGCCCTGGAACGACGATCGACATGGAGGCCTGCTCTGCCGGCGCGTATTTGCTCTAGACGCCCGGGCCAACGCGTTCATCAAGACGATCTGGGTACGTCTCGACGACTGGTCGGGTCTCGCTCGCACTGAGGCTCGCCGCGATTTCGTTAGGGCGGAGCGGGCGTGGCAAACATACGTGCGCTACGAGTGCATTAGTCGTTCGCGTTCATGGATATCACCTGACTCTCCGCACCAGTACGTGGGTGGGACGTCGGCGCCTGTACGCGGCGGAATCTGCCAGGAGAAACTGACCGCGACGCACATCCGAGAGTTAAGAGCGACCGCTGCGGAGCTGGCGCCCCACTAGAAAGCTCTGATTTCTCGGTAATACGTATCCCGCTGCACCGGCTTTTGCCGAAGGCGCGGATCAGGTGCACGAGCTCCGCGGTTGACGTGGTGAAGTCGGTTCCGGCTGAGGCTACGACGTTCTCCTCGATCATGGTCGAGCCGATGTCGTAGGCGCCAACGAGCTGACCCGAACCTGTGGAGCGATCGGCGCACTCCCGGCACTATCGTCGCTTGACACCAAGCACTTTCTCTGACCGGTGTCTGACACCAGTTGGGGGTTTAGCTGTCGCTCGACCAGGCGGTGGCGAGCAGCTAACCCCAGCTCTTGACCGGCTTGTAGTAAGTATCGCGCTGCACCGGCACCTTGCTGAACGCCCGGATCAAATGCACGAGCTCCTCGGTGCTGGTGGTGTAGTGCGTGCCGGCCGAGGCTACGACGTTCTCCTCGATCATGGTCGAGCCGATGTCGTCGGCGCCGAAGGCGAGCGCCAGCTGCCCGATCTCGAGACCCTGAGTGAGCCAGCTGGCCTGGATGTGGGGGACGTTGTCGAGGTAGAGGCGGCTAACGGCCTGCATCAACAGGTAGTCGAACGGCGTCGGCCGCGTCTCCTCGGCGACCTTGTCCTGTAGGCGGTTGCCGTCGCGCTGGAAGGTCCAGGAGATGAAGGCGCGNNTCGATGTGGCCGTACATCATCGTCGCCGTGGTCGAGAGACCGAGCCACTGCGCCTCCCTCATCACCGACAGCCACTCGTCGCTCTTGGCCTTGCGCGGCGAGAGCGAGCGGCGAACCCGGTCGACCAGAATCTCGGCGCCGCCGCCCGGAATCGAGTCCAGTCCGGCCTCGTGCAGGCGCCTGATCGTCTCGGATACCGTCATCTTCGAGCGCCGGGAGATGTGCAGGATCTCGGAGGGCGAGAGCGCGTGCAGGTGAATCTCGTAGCGCGCCTTGATCGAGCGGAAGAGATCGTCGTAGTAGGCGAAGTCGAGATCCGGGTGGTGTCCGCCCTGCATCAGGATGCCGGTACCGCCGAGTGCGAGTGTCTCCTCGATCTTCTTGAACAGGATCGGCTTCGGTAGTAGGTAGCCCTCGCGCAGGTCGCCGGGGTCGTAGGAGAAGGCGCAGAACTCGCAGCGAACCGAGCAGATGTTGGTGTAGTTGATGTTGCGATCGACGACGAAGGTGACCCGGCTGGGGTCGTTCTTGCGGTTGCGGATCTCGTTGGCCGCTTTCCCGATCGGGATTAGTTCGTGCGAGCGCAGCAGCTTGAGCGCATCGTCGTCGGCGAGGCGCTGGCCCGCGAGTGTGCGCTCGAGGATGCCGGCGGCCTCGGAGTTGGCTGCCTCCGAGACGCTCATTCTCTGACCGGGCTCGCTGCCAGCTCCGGTACTCGTTCCAGCACCCCCGCCACGCTGGCCAGCTCGTAGAAGTTGAGCAGCCCCTCGCGCTCGCGCGGCCCGAAGTCGTAGCGCAGCTTCTCGAAGTAGCGGGCGAGGAAGCCGGCCGGGTAGCCGTAGAGCTCGCTCGCCTGCTCGGCCAGGCACTCGGGCTCGGCGCGAGCGGCTCTGACCGAGGAAAGGAGCGCCTGCTCGAGCTCAGCCATGCCGGAGTCGTTTCCTTTCCGGTAGGCCCAGACCGCGAAGACCATCGGTACCCCGGTGCGTTCACGCCAGATACGGCCAAGGTCGTAGTGCGGTGTGGGATCGTCGAAGGCGCTCCTGAGCGCCGCGTCGCCGATCAGGAGCTTCGCTTGCGCCGGCTCGACGAGCGGCACCTGCTCGGCCTGGGGGAAGAGAATCCGCGCCAGCGCGACGCTGGTAGCGCTCTCCGGCGTAACCGCGATCCGCCGCAGGCGCTCGGGCGCGATGCTCGAGACGAGCTGGATCGAGTCCACCGCTCCGTCCGAGGCGACGCAGAGCCGCGGCAGCATCTCCAGCTCCTCGGCGTGGCGGGCAAACTCGATTGACGGGATCGCGGCCACGTCCACCTCGCCGGCAAGCAGTTTCCGTGCCAGCTCGGTTGGAACGCCCGCGACCTCCTCGACCTCAGCCTGCAACCGGTAGTAAACCGGCGCCATGTTCACGTAGGAGATCCGTCCGAGCCGGATCACGAGACTTCTTTCTCAGCTGAGCGGATCCCTACTCCCCTGGCCGGTACGGCGATCGTCTGCGGATCGATCGTCACGCTTTCGTCACGAACACCCATTGACATTCGCCCTACCTCCTGAACGGTGTCTGACACCGGGTTCCAGCGCCTGAACTCGTTATAGAGGGTGTCGCGCTCGACCGGGATGCGACCGGCAGCGCGGATGTAGCGCGCCAGTCGGTCGACTGTTTGCTCGGTCTCGGTACGGGCGCCGGCGGCGTGGAAGACCTGCTCGCGCCCGACCGTTCCCTGAAGATCGTCGGCCCCAAAATGCAGCGCGACCTGCGCCAGCGGCAGGCCCATCGCAATCCAGTAGGCCTTGACGTGGGCGACGTTGTCGAGCAGCAAGCGCGAGACCGCGATCGTCCTGAGAACGTCGACTGCGGTGGTCGTGGGGATGTCCGGGTCGAGCCGGGTGTTCTCGAGATGGACGGCAAACGGAACGAAGGCGAGAAAGCCGTTCGTCTCGTCTTGAAGCGCACGCAGCCGAAGTAGGTGGTCGACCCGTTCCTCGAGCGTCTCGACGTGCCCGTAGAGCATCGTGCAGTGGGTTGGGATTCCGAGCCCGTGCGCGACCCTGTTGACCTCCAGCCAGGCTTCCGCCGGCTCCTTGCCGGGCGCGATCAGCTTGCGCACGCGCGCGGAGAAGATCTCGGCGCCGCCTCCGGTGAGCGATTCCAGCCCGGCTTCCTTCAGCTCGCCGAGCACCTGCGCGTAGGAAAGTCCCGAGATCATCGACATGTGGTGGATCTCGCTGGCCGAGTAGCACTTGAGGTGCACGCCCGGTAGCGCCTCGCGCAAGGCACGCACCGTCTCGAGATACCAGGCGAAATCGACGTGCGGATTCTCACCGTTGACGAGATGGAGCTCGTTGAAGGGCTCAAGCTCGTGGGCTCGCTTGGCCTCGGAGGCGAGCTCGGCGGGACTGAGCGTGTAGGCGCCTTCCTCCCGGGCGGAACGGGCGAAGGCGCAGAACCTGCACTTCACACGGCAAACATTGGTCTGGTTGAGGGTCAGGTTGCGGACGAAATAGGCCTCGTCGCCACCTCCACGCAGTTGCCGCGCCCGCTCGGCGAGCTCACCGAGCGCGAGCAGGTCGCCGAACCCGTACAGAGCGAGTCCGTCCGCGGCATCGAGGCGCTTACCTGCCTCGATCTTCTCGCGCACTGTCTCGAGCAACGCGCTTTCTCTTCCAGCGGCGATGCTCATCTCGTCCTCTCCACGATCGCCCGGGCGAGTGCTTCGAGCTCGCGCACACGGCAGCGCTCGTCGAGATGGTCGCAAGCTCGGCGCGCGTACTCGCGGGCGATCTCGCGCGAGCGCTCGAGTGCTCCCGAGGCCGCTATGCGCTCTAGAGCGTCTTCGCAAGGCCGGCCCGCCAAAGCCGCCCTAACCGCTCCGTCGGTCTCCGCCGCCAGCAGCAGCGGCACCGTTGGCACGCCACTCGAGAGATCGGTGCCGGGCGCCTTGCCCGTCTCGCTCATGTCGGCCACGCAATCGAGAACGTCGTCGACGATCTGGAAGGCGATACCGAGGGCGAGTCCATACTCCCCGAGTGAGCTCGCCGTGTCACCGGCCCCGAGACGGCAGGCGACCGAGAAGAGTGCCCCGGTCTTGCTCGCGCAGCGCTCGAGCTGACTTTCGACGCTGAGTGAGGGGTTGAAACGCTGCTCGTGTTGCAGAGCCTCGCCTTCGGTGAGCGCTAGCGCCGCCTCGGCGAGAGAGACGAGCGAGCTCGGCTCGTTCTCACGCGCGAGCTCCGAGAAGGCGAGCGCGAACAGGCAGTCGCCGCTGGCCGTAGCAACCCGCTCGCCGAAGGCGCTCCAGGTCGACGGCGCACCACGGCGCACCGTGGCGCCGTCGAGCAGATCGTCGTGCACGAGCGAGGCGAGGTGAACGAGCTCGACCGCGACGCCGACGCTGACAGGCGGGTGGCGGTCGGGTGGAGAGGAGAGAAAGACGAGCAGCGGGCGCAGGCGCTTGCCGCCGGCATGAAGAGCCCGAGAGGAGGCTCTGCCGACCGCGTCGGTCTCCCCGGCGAGCAGGTTGTCGAGCCGAAGCTCGACCGCGTCCAGGTAGTCCGCCAGGCCGATAGCGCTCTGGACGATCTCGAGCGGCTCGCAGGACTCGACCGTGGTCACCGGGCGACCCCCAGGTGGAGCGCGACGATCCCGCCGCCGAGAAGGCGGTAGCGGATCTGCTCGAAGCCCGCGTTCGCGATCAGCCCGGCCAGCTCCTCGGGGGAATGGAAGCGGCGCACGCTCGCGGGTAGATAGCTGTACGCCGACCCGCCCGGGAGCACCTTTCCGGCCAGCGGCACGAGCCCGTCGAACCAGACCTTGAAGAACGGGGCGAGAGCGCCGCGAGGCCGGGTCATCTCGAGAATGCCGAGATGCCCGCCGGGCGCGAGCACGCGCCGTAGCTCGCGTAAAGCCAGATCGAGATCCGGGACGTTACGCAGGCCGAAGCCGATGGTCGCCGCCCGGAAAGTGCCGTCGGCGAAGGGTAGGCCAGACAAGTCACCTTGGGCCCACTCGATCGCGTCTGATTTGCGCCTCGCTCGCTCGAGCATCGGCTCGGAGAAGTCGACACCCACGACGCGAGCCGCGCCGGCGCGGAGGGCG
>PMXT01000186.1 GCA_003170995.1 Actinomycetota bacterium
CCGGTGAAACCGAGGGCCAGCAGAACGAGATCGGCCGGGAATTCCTCTTGCGTGCCGGGGACCGGCTCAAACGCGGGCGGAGGACCGACGGCGACGGTTGCCAGGCTCCGCACGTTGCCGCGATCGTCGCCGTTGAAACGCGTGGTGAGGATCGACCAATGGCGCTGGCCGCCCTCCTCATGCGAGCTCTCGGTGCGCAGCATCAGCGGCCACAGCGGCCAGGGCGTGGAGGGGGCGCGCAAGCCGGGCGGCAGGGGCATGATCTCGAACTGGCGGATCGATGCGGCCTTCTGGCGGTGGCAGGTGCCGAGGCAGTCGGCGCCGGTGTCGCCGCCGCCGATGATGACGACGTGCTTGCCGGCAGCGCTGATCCAGCGATCTTCGAGGACGAAGTCGCCGGCATTGCGGCGGTTGTGCTGGGGCAGGAAATCCATGGCAAAGAAGATGCCGTTCAGCTCACGGCCAGGAATGTTGAGATCGCGCGACCGCTCCGCGCCGCCGGCCAGGAGAATGGCGTGGAAGTCGCTTCTCAAATGATCGAGCGGAACATCCGCGCCGACGTGCGCGCCGGTTCGGAAGGTGACGCCTTCGGCCTCCATCTGGAGGATGCGCCGGTCGATGAGATGCTTCTCCATCTTGAAGTCGGGGATGCCGTAGCGGAGCAGCCCACCCAACTGCGGCGAGCGCTCCAGCAGTGTCACGGCGTGCCCGGCTCGGCGAAGTTGCTGCGCGGCGGCAAGCCCTGCGGGCCCGCTTCCCACAACCGCGACGCTGCGCCCGCTCTCGTGCTCTGGTGGGCGAGGAACGACCCAGCCAGAGGCCCAGGCGCGCTCGATGATGGCCAACTCGGTCTGCTCGATCGTTACCGCGTCGGTATTGACGGCGAGTGTGCAGGCCGCCTCACAAGGTGCGGGGCAGATCCGACCGGTCACCTCGGGCAGGTTGTTGGTCGCCTCGAGGCGTAGAAAGGCTTCGTGCCAATCACCACTCGCGACGAGCTCGTTCCACTCTGGAATCAGGTTCGCGATCGGGCAACCGATGGCGTGGCAGTAAGGGACACCACAGTCGATGCAGCGCCCGGCCTGCTCTCTCAACACCGATTCGGAAGGAGCGATGGTGAATTCGTTCCAGGTCTGCAAACGCTCCCGGACGGGAAGATGAGAAGGGCCGACGCGCGGCCTATCGACAGAGCTGGTTTCTTGTGCCATCGACCGCCCTCCAAGACGATATCCCGAGAGTAGCTATCCGGCGCCGGCAGCCGCAAACGGACTAGTGCGGTGATTAGGCACTCGAAGCCGCTCTCGCGTGTCTCACAGAGAGGTTAAGGTGCCACGGATGAAGCGCGCTCGGCGTCCGACTCGGCGAATAACGATCGGCCTATCGGTGTTAGGGATTGTCTTGCTGATCGCGGCTGCGTGGGCGGAGGGATTCTTACTTCACGACTCGAGTCAGGCGGCATCGATCTCGCAGGCGCTCCGTCACTTCCGCGCTACCGAGCACACCTCTGGTGGATTGAGCGGTGTCTACCTTTACGCCACGAAGGGCCGCGAGTCGGTCGACGCTCTCGGTGGCACCAGCCACACCTACCCGGCTAAGACGAGCATCACGGTGACCGAGGTTCCCTGTGGAATCCAGTTACGCTGGACCGCGCTCGAAAAGCGATCGACCAACTGGGTCTTCTGCTCGACTGCCGCCGGAACAGAGCTTCGCTCCTCGGATGAGCGGCATGCCTTCTTCGGGCTGAGTGACCACACGGTCTACCTGTGCTCGGGAAGGCTTCTTCTCCCCAAGAGCCCGGTTGTGGGCTCGACAAAGTCCTTTACCTGCCGCTCGAGCGGGAACATAGAGGTCGGCAAGGCGCGCGTTCTCGGCCGCGGCACGATCGATCTTGGGGGAAGCCGCGTCGGCGCGATTCGCGTTCGTACCGATCTGCGCATCCGCAGCGGCGATAGCGGTAGCGAGACGATCGATTGGTGGCTGGACTCCGCCAACGCTCTTCCGCTGCGTATCGAGCTGAAAAGCCGCACGAGCCGCAAGATGTGGGTCGGGCGCGTTCGCTACCGCGAGAACCTCAGCCTGCGCCTGCTCTCGCTCAAGCCGATGCGCTGAGAGCCGCAGGGTGTTTCCACGGCTGGGCTCACGTTCCGGAACACACCGTTGCGCCATCCCTCGCTTAATCCACTCACCCGCGGAGTCGTCACACGGTACCGTTCCGAGAAGCCGGAAGGTTCAACACGACGTACCGAGTTTGTGCCAAATCAGCATCTGATCGCCAGGGGTGACCAGATGCCGCAGTGCTTCATCCCGAGCGAGGCGCGAAAGAGAAAGAGGGCCGCACTTGGCGGCCCTCGATCCGGTCACCAGCGTTGGATTTGGTAGAGGCGTTTCCAACGACCTACGGTCGCGGCGCGGTTCGCGAGCCCCCTACGCTGGCTAGGCGATTCCCGGTGGTCCCGGGGACACGCCTCTACCCGCTGGTACCTCCGCTGCCAGTACTACAGGAATCCTCCACTGGACCACCTCCTTTCCGCGATACAGCCATGATAGGCACGCGGTCAAGACAGACGTTGGGCGATCTGCGAATCCCGGCGTTCAACCCAAACGACTCAGGCGGGACCGCGTTCGAATCGGCTACTTCTCTCGCGTTCCGGACGCTACGGAACGTTTATTAAGCAAGCCAAGAGGACTCGACCAACGAGAAAGGCTTCTCCCTTTCTCGTGCCACCAGCGGTGTCAGGCGGCTTCGGGAGGCCAGCCGCTCCTGGCCGTACGGATCCGCCGGCCGAGAAAGCGAGAATTACTCGAAATCGACCTCTTCGATGCCTGCCCACTCCTCGGGGAGCGGCGTACCGGCAGACTTGTGCAGGGCAACCTTGAGCACGCCCAGACCGAGCAGGGCGCACTTGAGCCGAATGGGGGTCAGCGGCGTCCCGCTCTCGATCATCATCGCTACCAACGGTGCTTCGTCCGTAGTGATCGCAGCCACGTCGGCTACCTTGCGGCCGATGACCTCCTCGCTCAGCATCGAGGCCGAAGCCTGGCTGATCGCGCAACCGTGGCCGTCGAAAGCAAGATCCTCGATCGTCTCGCCATCGGCGCCGAGGCGGAGCGTTACCGTGAGCTCGTCGCCGCAAAGCGGGTTCTGCCCTTCGGCGGACGCGTCGGCGGGATCGAGGCGGCCGTGATGGCGCGGGCTCTTGTAGTGATCGAGAATCAACTCGCGATAGAGGTCGTCGATGCTCATCAGTGCTCCGTCCAGTAATGCTTGTGAGTTTCTGGGTCAGCGGGCCGGAGGCCGGAGGGTATTGCTGGATGGAGCACTATGCGAAGACCTTCTGCGTCCGCTCGAGGCCGGCAACGAGGCGGTCGATCTCTTCGGGTAGCGAGTAGAGGTAGAAGCTGGCGCGGCTCGTCGCGGCGACCCCGAGCTTACGCATCAGCGGCTGGTTGCAGTGGTGCCCCGCGCGCACACAAACACCTTCGGCGTCGAGGATCTGAGCAACATCGTGGGGATGGATGCCTTCGAGGTTGAAGGAGACGATTCCAGCGCGGCGCTCGAGCGGGGGGCCGTACAGGGTCACGCCCGGTAGCTCGCCTAGCCGCTCCAGCGCGTACGCCGTGAGCTCGTGCTCGTGAGCGGCGATTGAATCGAGACCGATTCCATCCAAGTAGTCGATCGCGGCACCGAGCGCCACCGCTTCCGCGACCGGGGGCGTACCGGCTTCGAACTTGTGCGGCAGCTCAGCCCAGGTCGTCTTTTCGACCGAGACGCGGCGGATCATGCCGCCGCCCGTCATGAACGGGCTCATCCGCTCCAGCAACTCGCTGCGCCCATAGAGCACGCCGACGCCGCTGGGGCCGCACATCTTGTGACCCGAGAAGGCAAGGAAGTCACAGTCGAGCGCCTGCACATCGACCTCGCGGTGGGGCGCCGCCTGCGCCGCATCGATGACGGCGAGCGCTCCCCGCTCGTGCGCGAAGCGAATCAGCCTCTCGACCGGGACAATCGTTCCGAGCGAGTTCGAGATGGCCGTGATGGCAACGATCTTCAAATCGCCCCCACTGGCGACCTGCTCCAGAGCATCCAGCTCCAGCTCTCCCTCACTGCTCACCGGGATGACTCTGAACTCTGCGCCGGTGCGCCTCGCCACCTCCTGCCAGGGCACGAAGTTCGAGTGATGCTCGAGCTCGCTCGCCAGCA
>PMXT01000091.1 GCA_003170995.1 Actinomycetota bacterium
TTCTTTTTGATTCGAGTTCTAAGAACCAATACCGCTAGGTCTGCACACCCGATGCGGCCGATCCGCGGCGTCAGCAACCGCTCTCGGATCGTTGGACTCTCCGCCCTTGTTAGGGTTGTGACCGTATAACCAATCCCGTACGGCTCTGCTCAGTAATAGCCAGTGAAAGCGACTGCGGTGAAAACATGACCAACGACTCGAGTTCATCTACCTCTTCTCGGCGGTTCGCGGTCACCGGGACGCCCGCCAGCCCCGCTAGCCAGGAGTTCGCGGACGCGGTGGCTCGTACGCTTGAGAGCCGCCACATGGTTCGCGTTGAGGATCCCGCGCAAGCCGACTTCGTCTTGCTGCTCTTCTCAACCGACAGCCCCGCGCCCTTCCGCCGTCGCTCACGCGGCACCTACGTGGCGGCCCTGCACGAGCGCGAGGAGATGCCATCAGATCCTCTCGCCGCGGAATATCCCCTGCTCGTGCGTGCGCTCGCCAACTCGGTTCTCTGCTACGTCCCCGGCAAGGCAGTCCTTGTTACGACGCCCGAGCGCGGGACATTCCGAGCCGAGGCGCCCGCTTCCGAGCTCGCCAAGCGACTGGTCGACCGAATTCAGCCTCTAGCCACCTCTCGACTGGTGATCGACAACGAGTACCGCACCGATCTCGAGCCCGAGCTCTGGCAAGGCGACGAGCTAACCAAGGAGCTCTCCTGGGCCGGCGAGCAGCTCGACGGCTTCGGGCTGCTACCCGCACCCTTCCCGGTGCACGAGCTATTGAGCGAGCGTGAGTTCCGGCATGTCAAGCGCCTCTGGGGGATTGGTGGTCTCTCCTACGGGAACCTCTCGATCCGCAAGGACGAGCAGCGCTACTGGATGAGCGCCAGCGGCGTCGACAAGAGCAATCTGGTGGAGATCGGACGCGACATCCTGATGGTCTCGAACTACGACTCCGAGAAGGCCGCGATCATTCTCAGCGTGCCGCCGGACATTGAGCCGCGCCGGGTCTCGGTGGATGCGATCGAACACTGGATGATCTACCAGCGCCATCCCGAGGTAGGTGCGATCCTGCACATTCACGCCTGGCTCGAGGGCGCCGATGCGACCGAGATCAACTTCCCCTGCGGAACCGAGGAGCTGGCGGTCGCCGTCTCGACGCTGCTCGACGCCCAGGACGATCCCGGCCACGCGGTCATCGGCCTGCGCAACCACGGCATCACGGCCACCGGCGACAACCTACGCGAGATCATCGAGCGCATCCAGCCGCGCCTGCAGCCGCAGGTACCGATGACGTAGGCCCGCGCAGCTTGCCGAGCAGATTCCGAGCGCTAGCTCTTCGAGAGCGCGTTGATACGCGCCGTGAGATCGACCTCGCTGACTTTCTCCTGCTTCTGGCCGGTGAGACCGACCAGAAAGGATGGTGTGGCGCTGAAACCCTCGGCATTGAAGCGAGCGGCAGAAGCGTTGATCTGCGCGGCGAAGGCGTTCGATTGGGATGCGGCCGCGAACGCCTTGTTGACGTCGAGGCCGGGAATCGCGTTGCAGACAGCCTTCAGGTAAGAGTCGGTCGCGTAGCCGGAATCCTCGCTCCCCTGGTTGTCGTAGACGATCTCGATGAAGTTCCAGAGCCTGTTCTGCTCGCCGCCGGCGAGAGCTGTCCTTAGTAGCCGGACGGAATCGGTGGAGCCCTTAACGTACTTGTCCACGAACGTCTGCCCCTGGTACTCGATACGCAGCTTGCCAGCGCGGACGTAGTTCTGGATCAGATTGGGCAACCCGTTCGACGAGAAGCTGGCACAGGCGCTGCACTGCGGGTCGCCGAACTCCGTCAGTGTGACCTTCGCCTTGGGGTTGCCGAGCACTGTCCCATGTTGCGGTATGCCCTGCAACATCTCCCCGATCGAGGCGGTCATGTTGAGGTTGACCGTGTTCGGGCTCGACTTGGTCTTACTACCGAGACTGAGCGCGATCACCAGCGCCAGCACGAGCACAATCGCTCCCCCAGCGACTGCCAGAACCGGCGCGAGCCTCTTCCTCTGCATGACCCCTCCTCGATCCGTTCAGCCCGACCACCGAGATCGGGCTTGATTGGCCATCGCAGTTTGACAGAGGAAGAACCGCCGGCGCTCAGCGAGGCGTATCGAGGAGATGTCGAACCGTATCGCCAAGCGTCTCCTCGATCGGCCGCGGCGCGAAACCGATCTCACGCTCGGCCTTGGCCGGATCGGCGTACCACCAACGAGCGGCGACTCTAGCGTAGCCCGGAGAAACCGGCCAGGGGAAAATGGTCGTCGCGGCGGCGGCAAGGCTTGCCGGAAGCTTCACCTGGAAGCGCTTGCGCCCGGCTATCTCGCCCACGCGAGTGAAGAACTCCGCGTGGCTCAGATTCCCTTCGCGGTTGGCTAGAACGTAGCGCTCGCCGATCTTCCCGCGTTCTGCAATCGCCAGAAGTCCAAGCGCCACATCCCGTACGTCCACCAAACACAAGCCACCATCGACGATGAAGCGGAGGCGTCCGCGCAGGTACGAGCGAATTGGCCAGGTCGTGCCGCCGCGATCGTCATTAGGCCCGACGATATAGGCCGGGTTGGCGATAACAACGTCGCGCCCGGATCGCACGGCCTCGAGCGCGTAGCGCTCACCCGCGAGCTTGCTCGCCGAGTAGGGCATGCGGTCGGCGTCGGGCGGGGAAGTGTGCGCCTCGGTGATTAGGTCGTCCGGACCGGTACCGGGGCCGAGCGTCGCAACGCTGGCGACGTGAACGATACGAGCGGCTGGATCGGCAAGCTCGAGCAGCATTCGAGTGCCTTCGGCATTCGTAGCCATCAGCCGGTCGCGGTCTCTCTCCTCGTGCGCGACCAGCCCGGCGACGTGGTAGACGATCTCGCAGCCACTGGCGGCCTGTCTCAGACCCTCGCTGTCGTCTATCGCAACGCGCACCGGCTCGGCACCGAGCGCCGCCAGCTTGCCGAGCGCATCCTCGTCACGGCCGAGCGCCCGCACCGGCTCGCCCCGCTCGCGTAGAAGCCGAACGAGCTCGGAGCCCAGAAAGCCGGTTGCGCCAGTGACGCAGATCACGCA
This sequence comes from Actinomycetota bacterium, assembly GCA_003170995.1. GTDB lineage: Bacteria > Actinomycetota > Thermoleophilia > Gaiellales > Gaiellaceae > Fen-549. Next base: position 3,069 of record PMXT01000091.1, read on the forward strand.
GGCCCACGCTTGTCGCGATCACCCGAGGTCAGAAGCCAGGCAATCGCGATCGGGGCGAGCACAGCCGAGACGATCTCGTTCGAGACGCACCACGTGCAGTAGCGGCCGATCAGGTGCGCCTGGACGTAGAGCAGGTACGCGTTGAAGCCGAGCGCGGTGAGGGCGATCGTCGCGCCGACCTGCTTGGAGAGAGGATGGCGCACCAGCGTCGTCGCCACGATGCTCAGGTAGGCGAGCAACCCGAGCAGAGCCACGGGAATGCCGAACAGCTCCGACCAGCGCGAGTTTTGCACCACCCCGCAGCCGCTGGTAAAGCAGACGGGGGGAGTGCCCCTGAAGTGCGTGTAGGTGAGGTAGCCGCCGATGCCCGCCCCGATCAGAGCGAGTAGTGCGACGGCAAAACGCAAGTAACGCTCTCTCATTTCTTCAGCTGAGCGTCGATGGCGTCGACGAAGGTCTGCAGAGGCTGGGCGCCGACGATCGTCTCGGTTTGCTTCGAGCCGGTGCGACCGAGAAGAAAGGTGGGCGTCGCGATCTGCTTCCCTACGCTCGTCTCGGCGAGTATCTGCGCCGCGTCGATCATCGGTTGCACGGCGTTCGTGTTGGCGGCCGCAAGAACCTTTTTGACATCGAGGCCGGGGACAGCCTCGACGAGTCCCTTGATAAAGGCATCGGTGGCGTAGCCGGAGTTCTCCGTTCCCTGCCGAACGAACTCGAGCTCGACCACGTTCCAGAGCTTGTTCTGGAGGCCGGCGGCCTGTGCCAGTCTGAGCAAACTCGTCGAGTCATTGCCTAGGAAGGAAAGGCCGGCGTATTCCATACGAAGCTTTCCCGTCCGCACGTACTTCTGCACCAGCGAGGGAAAGACGTTGCGCGCCCAATCGCCGCAGTATGGGCACTGCGGATCGGAGAACTCAACCAGCGTCAACTTGGCCGTGGGGCTGCCGAGAGAGACCCCCTTCTGCGGAATACCGCTCAGCTCCGCCGGTTTGCTCGAGTGACTACTACTACTCCCGAAGTAGATTGCGACGCCGATCACTGCTCCTAAAACGATCGCCCCGCCAATGACAGCCAGAACCGGCCTAAGTAGATCGCGCCTCACCGCTCTCCTCCTCGATTCGCTGATATCACTCTCATTCGCTCAGGAAAGAGTATTCGACACGAGCCGTTTTGGGGCGCAAGGAGACGTACGGAAGCCCCGTTCGATTGAGAAACACGCGCCTTCGATCGGGTAAGGCCTTTGCGTGGGGATAATGGAGCCCGTGATATCGCATCTCGAGCATCTCAGCCAGGATCGCCTGCGAGCACTGGTCGACGCGGGGATCGAGCTCAACTCCGAACTCGCGCTCGAGGGCGTGCTTGCACGGGTAGTCGAGTCCGCCGCCCATCTGACCGGCGCCCGCCACGCTCTGTTGGAGGTCGCAGCTCAATCCGCCGACACGCCCGAGTACGTGGTCGGCTACGGACTGGACGCCCACGACGGCCCGGTTCCCAGCCTCAGCCTGGGCACCCCGGGAACGCTGAGCGCGACAATCCTGATCAGAGGCGAGGTCTTCGGCAATCTCCATCTAGGGAACAAGCGCAACGCCCAGTTTTTCACTGCCGAAGACGAGGAGCTTCTGCACGTGCTCGCCGCTCAGGCCTCGGTCGCGATCGAGAACGCCCGCCTCTATGAGTCGCAAGCTTGGTGGACGACGCAGCTCGAGTCGCTGAACGAAGTGGGGAACGCATTGGTGCGCGAGACCGATCTCGGCCGCCTGCTCGAGTTCATCTGCCAGCGCCTGCGCGAGCTTCTGGGCGCGCGTTTGGTTGCGATCGGCCTACCGACGAGCAAAGAGGATCTTCGCTTCGCTGCCGCCGACGGCGAGGGATCCGAGGAAATTCTCGAGCTACGTCTGCCGCAAAAGCGCTCGAAGCTCGGGCTTGCGTTCGAGCGGCAGCGAAGCGAGCGCGTCGATTCGGCCGACGATACGGAGCTGGACGTCGAGATCGCGCAGCGGATCGGCATCCGGGCCGGACTGTGGGTGCCGTTGCTCGTACGCGAGCGGGCGATCGGCGTAATACTCGTCGTCGACCGGTTGGGAGACGATCCGCGCTTCAGCGACGAGGATTTGCGCTTGGCGGAAGTGTTCGCGGCACGCGCCGCGGTCGCCGTGGAGATGTCCAAGCGAGTTGCCCGGGATGCGCTGCGACGGGTCGTCGCGGCGCAGGAGCTGGAGCGCCGCCGCCTTTCGCGCGAGCTCCACGACGAAACCGGCCAAACGCTCACCTCGGTCTTGCTGGGCTTGAAGACGATCGAGGAAGGGCCGAACTCCGAGCAGGCGCGAGCCGAGGCCGAGCGGCTGCGCGAGCTCGTGACGCAGGCGCTCCAGGATGTCCGGCGTCTGGCCGTCGAGCTTCGACCCAAGGCGCTCGACGACTTCGGGCTCCTACCGGCCCTGAAGCGCCTAGGCGCAGGTTTCAGCGAGCAGACGGGCATTCGCGTGGAGGTCGAATCGTTCCTCGGCGAGGAGCGGCTCCCCAGCGAGATCGAAACCGCGCTCTACCGGATCGTGCAGGAGTCGCTCACCAACGTGGTCAAGCACGCGCGCGCCAGCTCGGTTAGCGTTCTCGTCACGCGAAAGAGCGGTAGTGTGGTCGCTGTGATCGAGGACGACGGACGTGGTTTCGACGCCGGAGCCAGCCGCGACGCGGGCCTTGGTTTGGTCGGAATGGAGGAACGCGTGGCGCTCCTAAACGGGCGGCTGCAGGTCGAGTCGGGCGGAGGCGCGGGCACAACCATCGTGGCGGAGGTTCCTCTCGTATGATCCGCGTCTTGATCGTCGACGACCACGCCGTGGTGCGAGCCGGGCTGCGCCACGTACTCGACGCCGAGAGCGACATCGAGACGGTGGGCGAGGCGGGGGACGGGCGCGAGGCCATCTTCGAGGCGCGCTCGCGTAAGCCCGACGTGATCCTGGTCGATGTTGTGATGCCCGGTAAGAGCGGCATCGAAGTGACGCCGGAGCTGCTCAAAGAGTCGCCCGCGTCGAAGGTACTAGTGCTGTCGATGCAGGACGATCCGAGCTACGTGCGCGAGGCGTTCGCGGCCGGGGCTAGCGGGTATGTGCTCAAGGAGGCGGCCGGTGGAGAGTTGGTCACCGCCGTGCGCGAGGTCGCTCGCGGCGGCCGCTACGTCCATCCCGAGCTCGGTGCGCGCTTGGTCGAAGCCGAGGCGAAGGCACTTGCGGAGGCCGAGCGTGACCCCCTCTCCGAGCGAGAGCGTGAGGTACTGCGACTGCTCGCTCTCGGGCACACCAACCAGGAGATCGCCAAAAAGCTCTACCTCTCGGTGCGAACGGCCGAGACGCACCGGGCTCACATCATGCAGAAGCTGCGCCTGACGACCCGTGCCGAGCTTGTTCGCTACGCGCTGGAGCGCGGCCTGCTCGACAAAGCGCGGCGTGGCGAGGACGACTCCGCCTGATAGCCGCGAAAAGTCCGCCCGCTGCGCGGGCATGACGACTTTTCGCGCTGGCGTTGAAGGAAAGCCATAGTGAGCCGCAGCCGCGCATGGCTCGATCTTGGAGGTCGCCAACCATTGAGTTCGTTCGGGCACGACTTTGACCTGAGTAGTTTCTCCTCATCGTCAATCAGCGGCGCGAACGATGAGTCGGCTCGCTGCGAAAGCGACAATGCGCACGTGGACAGCTACGGAGTCGTATGGCAGGAAAACGAGCGCGAGCCCGTTGCGGGGAAGCTGGAACTCGATCTGCCCCGGCTTCGTCTCGAAGGCAACGATTGCGGCAAGCTTGCCGTCTACGCCCTCTCGTTTCGGGACCTGATCGGGGTGCGCGTCGGACGGGAAAGCTGCGACCGGCTCGACGGCAGACCCACACTTCTGCTCAAGCGCTCAAACGGCGACACGATTCGTATCGCCTCGCTCACACAAGCAGGAATCGTGGCCGAGATCTCCGAGCGGCTCGCCGATTTCGAGCCGCGCATGCGCGCCACCGGCCAGTACGAGCATTCGCCCAAGCACTTCTGAGTAGGTACTTCTCGCGTCTACGCCTGTCGAGAGCAAGTTGCAGTCTCGACACGCTTTTCGCTTGACACCCCAGGGTGTCAAGAACCCTTTGGTATCAAGGGGTGTTCGTGACGAAAGTGGAACGTATTCGCCACAGCTCGGATCCCGTGGCCGCCGCGACCGGCATGACGGGCGCGGCTCACTACGGCTCTCCTCCAGGCTCTCCGACGTAAGTCGCCATGCCCGCGCAATGGGCGCACTTTCGCCGGTTACTACCAGCCCTTGAGCGGCGGCCCTTCGCGCGCCGTCTCGACGCGGATGCGGGCATCCACCGGCAGGTAGCCCTCGGGCAGCGCGAACAAAGGATTGAGATCGAGCTCGACGATCTCGGGCCGGTCGATAGCTAGCCTGGAGAGGCGAAGCATGAGATCTATCAGCGCCGGCTCGTCGGCCGGCGGGGCCCCGCGGAAGCCGGCAACCAGTCGCTTTGTGCGCCCGCTCGAGACGAGCTCTTCGGCATCTCGCGTGGTGATCGGCGCGATCCGGTAGGTCGTGTCGGCGATCAGCTCGGCAAACACGCCGCCCGGGCCGAGCCCCACCAGCGGCCCGAACAACGCATCCTCGACGACACCGGCTAGAAGCTCGACTTTTCCGTCAACCTGCTGCTGAATCAGAGCCGGAAGCCCGATCTTCTCGAGCGTCTGCTCGAGCTCCTGGTCGTCGCTGATACCGAGCGCGACCAACCCTTTGTCGCTCTTGTGCAACCCTGCCTCCGCCGCCTTGACGACAACCGGGTAGCCGAACTCGTTCGCGGTCGTCAGCGCTTCCTTGCGGCTGGCGGTAACCCGTTGCTTGACGAAAGGGATGCCGTAGGCGCCGAGCAGAGCCTCGATCTCGTTGGCCTCCAGCCATCCATCGTCGCCGCGGGCAAGCGCCTTCTCGACAACGGCCGCTCCGGCCTCGAAGTCGATACCGTCGAGCCCCGGCACGGTGCCGAGAGGGCGGCGCAGCCACTGCCCGCGATCGGCCGCGTGACCGAGCGCATGTGCCGCCGACTCGGGGAAGTTGAAGGAGACCGAGAGCGATCCGAAGACTCGATCCGGGCTGCCCGCGAAGACCGGGACGATCGGCTTGGTCGGCTTGTCCTCGGAGAGCACCTGCTCGATGGCCTCGACGATCCTCTCCGTCTTGACGCTGACCATAGGGATCGAGAGAACGATCACGGCATCGACGCGCCTGTCGGCCAGCACGATCCGGATTGCCTCGGCGAAGACCTCTCCGGGCGCCGTCCCGAGCATGTCGATCGGGTTGCGGACGGTGGCCTCGGCGGCGAGGAGCTTGCGCAGTTTCTCCTGGCTCTCGTCGGTCAGCTCGGGAAGAGTCAGCCCGGAAGCTTCGCACGCGTCGGCACAGACGACTGCGAGACCGCCCGCGTTGGTCACGATCGCCACCCGGTTGCCCGCGGGGAGCGGTTGACCGGCAAGAAGGCGGGCGGTTTCGAGCAGCTCCGCGAAAGTCTCGGCGCGGATCACGCCGGCTTGATGGAAAAGCGCAGACGTCGCCGTCTCCGAGCTGGCAAGCGCGGCGGTGTGCGAGCTGGCGGCGCGCCTGCCGGCGCTCGAGCGTCCGCTCTTCAGAGCCAGGATCGGCTTTTGGCGGGCCACGCGACGGGCGACACGGGCGAACTTCTTCGGGTTACCGAACGACTCCAGGTAAAGCAGGATGAGGTCGGTCGTCTCGTCGTCTTCCCACCACTCAAGCAGGTCGTTCGGGGAGACGTCGGCCGTGTTGCCGACCGAGACGAAGGCCGAGAGCCCGAGGCCGCGAGCACGCGCGGCGTCGAGCAGCGCAACGCCAAGCGCACCGCTCTGCGAGGAGAGCGCCAGTCTTCCGAACGGAGGCTCGACGGCGCCGATGGTGGCGTTGAGGTGCGTGGCGGCGGATGAGAGGCCGAGGATATTCGGGCCGAGCAAGCGGCCTCCATACATGCGCACGAGAGCTAGTAGCTCATCCTGGAGGTCCTGCCCGTCGACGCCGACCTCGGCGAATCCGGCAGATATGACGGCAATAGCGCGAACTCCTTTTCGCAGCGCCTCGTCAACCACGTCGAGCACAACTCGTGCCGGTGTACAAACGACGGCCAGATCGACCGAATCTTCGATCTCGTTTACCGAGCTGTAGGCTCGTACACCTGCAACCGGAGTGGCGGACGAGTTGACCGGGTAGACGACGCCGTTGAAACCGGCCGAGAGGATGTTCCGGAAGAGGTCGCCGCCAACCGATCCCTCGCGCGCCGAGGCGCCAATGATGGCCACGCTCTTGGGTAGGAAGAAAGGCCGGAGCGACGCGGTGACAGCCTCGTGGTCTCTTGCTCCCACCAACTCGAGCAGGTGCTCGGTCGGCGCCAGTGAGATCTCCATCTCGACGATGCCGCTGTCGAGCTCGCGGTGAAGGTTGAAGCCGCTCAGGGTGAGCATCTCGAGCGCCTTCATGTTGTCGGCCTTGACCAGCGCAACGAAGCTGCGAATGCCGACAGACGAGGCGCGCGCGACAAGCTGGTTGAAGACCTGGGTTCCGAGGCCCCACCCCTGAAGGAGGTCGGAAACGACGAAGGAAACCTCTGCTCGGTCGCGTTGGCGCAGGCGATCGTAGCTGCCTAGTGCGACCACCTCTTCGCCTTCCGCGCCTGCGCGTGTGGCGATCAGTGCGCCCTGCTCGAGCCAGTCGCAGTCGACCATTCCCTCGAGCAGCGAAGCGTCGATCTTGGCAGCTCCGTGGAAGCGCTGTGTGTAGCTCTCCGGCGAAAGATTTCGCAGGAACTCGACGACGCCATTGACCTCGTCCGCCCGTGGCGGTCGCAGTCGAACCGTGCTGCCATCGCGGAGAATGACATCGGTAGGGCCCGAGAGCAGTTCTCTTGCGCGCGTGCGCTCGCTCTGCTCGTTCTCGGACGCGAGCTGCGTTGCGGCCGCGGAGGTCGTCGCCGTATCCGCGCTCTCTGACATCTTTCGCTCCTTACTCTTCTTTCGCTTTCTTGTAGGGCATTCCGGTCGCGCCGGTGAACCGCACTAAACACTCACCCCGCGGCGTTTTCGGAAAGAATCGCTCTCCAAGCGCTCGTAATCGCTGCATTCGCGAGCCGAGCCCCGGTTCATGGTACCTGCGCTGAGATTGTCGAATCAGCCACCGACCTCAAACCGAATCGCGACCACCTGAGCCGCGCACGATCGGC
>PMXT01000166.1:0-3813 GCA_003170995.1 Actinomycetota bacterium
GGGGGTGTTGACCCCGCCCCTTCGAGCTGATGCCTCGCCTGTATTCCGCGCGTGGTGCCTATTCCTGCGCGTAGACGTCGAGGCTTGTGATCGTCTTCGCGTCGACGCCGCCGACGAAGGTGCAGCTAACAGTCGCACCGGCAGTGCAGTCCTGCCAGGTGGTGCCGCCATTGAGGCTCACGCGCACGACGCTAGGCGTCGGGGCGAGATCGAAGGTAACGCCGTCGACCGTCTTGCCCGCCGCCGAGACCCAGTCGATGTTGCTGGCAGTGAAGCCGTTCACAACCGAGGCGTCTGCTGCCACGGCCGGCGGGTTGAGGCCGCTAATGGTGTTGGTATACGCGAAAACTGCCGTCACGAGGATCGCTGTCAGAAGTAGCGTCCCGAGCATCCCGCGTTTTTTCTTCTTCTGCTGCATTTGCTCTGTTCCCCTTCTAGCCGCAGATCCTGTGCCGGATCGGCCAGGCTGTCGTTAAAGGCGGTTGACCTGAACGTGAAAGCTTGCTTTAGGTGATGCCGCCTACGCGCTTTTCGTAATAGCCGCTACGCGTTATTCGTATGTTCGGCACGTTTTGGCGTACCTTCATGACCCGTACGGGTGAATTCGGCTGCGGCACTAGAGGTTCGTCTATCCCGTTTGAGCAGCCGGTTCCCGCCGTTCGCGGAAACGCTTGGGATAGCGGTGAGAAAGCGGAGCCTAAAGCCGCCCCTTTCCGAGGATGGGCGCGCTCCAGGGAGGGGCCGATTGCCGTGCTATAGCGCTCCGCGACAAGAAGAGACTCGCTGTCTACGTGCTCGACGCCAAGCGGGTCGTGCGGATGTGGATGCAGAGCCCACCCCACCGGACCAACCTGCTCAATCCGCGCTGGTGCCAGATCGGCCTTGCCGCCGTCCGTTCGCCGTCCGCACCGGGGAGCTACGAGAATCGGTCCGTCACCATCGTCACCGCCGACTTCGGCACTTGCGGCCGGTAGCGTCTCGGTGTTACCGGTAACCGCCTATAGCAGAGCCACGCCGACGGGAGAAATACTCATCGTGGTCGTCCCGTCGCCGAGCTGCCCGTAGTTGTTCTGGCCCCAGGAGACGACGGTGCCGTCGGCCATGAGCGCGCAGGTCTGCTCGTAGTCGTCGGTCTCGCTGATGTCGCCGCCACCGGCGCTGACGTTGCCGATGCCGGAGAGAGCGCCGTAGCCGCCCACGCCGATGACCGTAACCGGGGTGGAGGTGTCGGAGGTCGTTCCGTCTCCGACCTGACCGAAGGCGGCGGCGCCCCAGCACTGCGCGGTTCCATCCGAGAGGGTGGCGCAGCTGTGGTACTCGCCGGCGCTCATCGAGGTGGCGGTAGTAATGGTGCCTGCGCGGACGGGCGTCGACCTGTTGGCGGTCGTCCCGTCGCCGAGCTCGCCGTTGGCGTTGTCGCCCCAGCAGTAAACCGTGTGGTCGGAGAGCAGAGCACAGGCATGGAGCCGGCCGCCGCTGATCGCGGTGACGTTCGCGAGGTAGCCCGCGCCGCCGCTTCCGAGCACCTGCACCGGCGAGGAGCTGTTGTTGGTGGTGCCGTTACCGAGCTGCCCGTCGTTGTTGTAGCCCCAGCAATCGACCGTGCCACCCGAGATCAGGGCGCAGGTCTGGTTGGCGCCCGCGTCGATGTCGATGACGTTTACGAGCGTTCCCGTCCCTCCGACTCCAACGACGTTGACTGGCACGTGAGCGTCGTTAGTCGTGTTGTTGCCGACCTGGCCGTACTGGTTGTGGCCCCAGCACCTGACTCCTCCGCTGGTCAGCCGGGCGCAGGTGAACTGGCCGTCGGCGCTGACCTCGGCGACTCCGGTCAGGTAGCCGGTACCGCCGACTCCTTGCACCTCGACCGGTACGTTGCTGTCGGTCGTGGAGTTGTTGCCGAGCTGTCCGTACTGGTTCTCTCCCCAGCACCAGACCGTGCCGTCGTTGCGCAGCGCGCAGGTGTGGTACTTGCCCGCGCTGACCTGGGTGACGTTGGTGAGATTGCTCACCATCACGGGGCTCGAGCTGTTGGCCGACGCACCGTTGCCGAGCTCGCCGTGATCACCCTCACCCCAGCACTCAACCGCGCCGTCGTTGCGCAGCGCGCAGGTGTGGAAGCCGCCGGCGCTGACCTGGGTGGCCACGACGCTACTCACGACGATTCTCAGCGGCGCACTCGTGTGCGTGCCGTCCGAGACGGTGATGCTCGCTACTTGGACGCTGCCGATCTGGAGCAGGCCGCCAGCGGTTGAGACGCCGTTCGCGAAGGTGATCGAGGTCGCTGTGCTGAAGTTGACCGGAGTCCCCGCGGAGTCGGTCACCGTTCTCGTCCCGGTTCCTCCGGCGAAGGTAACGTTGTGAGAGCCGTCGCTGTAGCCCTGAGCCGAGTTTCCGTAGGTATCCACAGCCCTGATCGTCAGCTGGTCAGTCGCGCCGGGTCGGATCACGGCCTTCTGAGCCGATAGGGCGAGGTTGCTCAGCGCCGCCGGGCCCACCGTCACCTGGAGCCCGCTTCCGTTCGTAGAGGTGCCGTCGGTGACGACGATGCTCGCGGTCTGCGCCCTGTACAGGGTCATAACTCCACCCGCGCTCGAGACGCCGTTCGTGAACGTGATCGACGTCGCGGTCCCGAAGGTGGTTGCCGTTCCAGTTCTGCTGGTGACGGTCGGGTTGTAGGTGCCGATCGCGCGAGCGCCCGAGAAGGTGAGGTTGTGTTGGCCCGTATAGCTCGTCACCGTGTTGCCCCAGGTGTCGCCGGCCGTAATCGTGAGGGCGTCGGTCTGGCCGGCGATCGGGGTGGTGGTCGCGGCCGTCAGCACGAAGGTGCTCGCGGTTGTGAGCCCGTTGACGGCGAAGGCACCCGTCGAGCCGTGGAACCCTGCGGAAGCGTCGGTGGCCGTGAGCGTCGTCGAGGTCGTGGCGTCGTAGAGGGTGATGCTCACTGTCGCCGCGCCGCTCGTGAAGGTGATGGCGCTCTGCCCGGCGCCGCAGGAGCCCTGGGCCGGGTAGAGCGGAGCCGTACCGTTCGGGCTCGCCGTGGGGCCGGAGAAGGTGATGCACTTCGTTCCGGTGTAGCTTGTGCCCGCGTTGCCGTAGGCATCCGCGGTGGCGGTCAGCGTGACGTTGAACGCAGTTCCGGCGGTTCTAGTCGTCGGTGTCGGGATCGTGAACGAGCTTGGTGCGCCGGCACTGACCGTGACCGTGAGCCCGGCTCCGTTCGTATGGCTGCCGTCGCTTACGACGATGTGCGCCGTCTCGGCCTTGTAGAGCTTCATCACGCCGTTCGCCGAGCCCGAGACGATGGCGACGCCGTTCGTGAACGTGATCGCCGTGGCGGTTCCAAAGTTGGTCGCGGTGCCGCTTGTATTGGTGACGTTCGGCGTGAAGGTACCGATCGCGGTCGCGCCGGAGAAGGTGAGGTTGTGGGAGCCGTTCGCGTAGCTCGTCGCCGTGTTGCCGTACTGGTCGAGCGCGGTGATCGTCAGGTTGTCGGCGCCGCCGGCGTTCGGAGTCGTCGTCGCGGCCGCGAGTGAGAAGCTGCTGATCGCGAGCGGGTTGACGGTGAAGGCGCCCGTCGAGCCGTTCTTGCCCGAGGGAGCGTCGGTGGCAGTGAGAGTCGTCGAGGCCGCGTTGTAGAGGGTGATGCTGGGGTTGGGGTTGGAAACTCCGTTTGTGAACGCGACCGAACTCTTGCCGGCGGCGCAGGTGCCCTGGGCCGGATAGCTCGGGGCGTTGCTGCCCGGACTGTTCGAGGGGCCGGAGAAGGCGATGCACTGCGCACCGGTGTAGCCGGTCGCCGTGTTTCCGTAG
>PMXT01000166.1:3915-9446 GCA_003170995.1 Actinomycetota bacterium
CCCGAGACGGTGGCGACGCCGTTTGTGAACGTGATCGCGGTGGCGGTGCCGAAATTGGTGGCCGTGCCCGAGCTGTTTGTCACTGTCGGCGTGAACGAGCCGATCGTGCTGGCGCCGCTGAAGGTCAGGTTCTGCGAGTTGGTGTAGGTCGTCACGGTGATGCCGGCTGCGTCCTTGGCCGTAATCGTCAGGCTGTCGGCCTGGCCGGCGGTTGGTGTTGTCGTTGCGGCCGCAAGCACGAAGTGGTCGAGCGCTCCGAATGCGAGGGTGACTTGTATCGCGGGCGAGCTCGCCGTCGCCCAGGAGTGCCAGACGGCCGTCACTGTGTAGCTGTAGGTGCCTGCCGACAGTCCGCTGTCGGTGCAGGTCAGGACCGAAGTCGGCGCGGAGGAAGTTGGGCAGTTGCCGCTTGGATTGCCACCGCCGCGCGTCACGTAGTAGGAGACTGCTCCCGATCCCGGTGGCGAGACCGCGCTCCAGGAGAGGGTCACTGTCCCGGCCCCCGGCGTACCAATCACGTTGGTTGGGGCGGCAAGCGTTTCGGCATTGCCACTGCCGCCGCCCGATCCACTCGATGTCCAGTAGGCCTGGGCATTCGTGGACGCCAGAAGTGCGACTGCCAACGCGGCCAGCGTGAAAAGACGCCTTCGCATTCCGGAAGCGGCCGCCTTGCTCACGAGTGGGCGCTCCCGCTGAAGGTCAAGACGAAGCTCTTGTCTTTGCAGACGTCCTGAGGGGTGGACAGGTTGAGGAAAGTAATCTGGGGCGCACGCGGAGCGCTTGTCAGCGTCACCTTCCCCTTGGCCGGAACGGTGATCGGGTTGGCGCTCGAGGCGTTGGACTGAGTGATGGGCGAGAAATTGGTATCGCGATCGCAGCCCGAGGGAGTGCTGTCGGCCGCCATGCTTACCGCGAGGTGAGTGACGTAGATCTTGCTGCTGTTGGGGTTGGTCAGCGTCAGCTCGATTGGCATGGTAAGACCGGGCTCGAGGCCGCTGACGCCACCTGAGATGGTGAAGTCGGCGCCGGCGGTTGAGCCGCTGCCGCTGCCGCTGCCGCTTCCACCTGTCGAAACGGCAGGATCGGCGGATTTGACGACCTTGAAGTTGAGTTGCCTCGTCGAGTAGGCGGAGGAGATCTTGAGGCGATAGCTGCCGAGCACGATCTTCTTACCGCCGAAGAGTTTCTTGAGCCTCGCCGTCTTGACGCCGGTGAGATAGAGCCGCCTCGTATTCTTGGTCGTCTTGGCGTTCTTGACCAGCCGCCACTTCGAGCCCTTCTTGATGCTGAGCCGGTAGGCGAAGCTCTTGCTCGGTTTCGAGAAGCCGTAGATCAGCCTGACCGATTTCGCCGCTGCGACGGTGAAGCTCTTCTTGGTCAGACGGCCGGAAAAGGGAACGATGTGAAAGCTGAGCAACTTGCGCCCGTCGGCGCAGGAAAGGGCGACATGGTATTTGCCGACCTTGACCGTCCTTCCGGCGAACAGTTTGCCCACGGTCATCCTCTTCCGGCCCTTGAAGTTGCCCTTCTTGGTGACGCTCGCCACGGGCAGCCAGGCCGAGCCCGTTTTCTTGCTGAGCTGGTACGAGAAGCTCTTGCTCGGCCTCGGAAACTTGTAGATCAGCTTGACCGATCGCGTCTGAGAGGCCACGAACGAGGTCCAGGTCAGGCTGGCAGAGAACTTTTGGCTGGTCGTCGTGCTCGTAGCGGCGCCTGCCAGCGTAGAGGTGCAGGCGAGCAATAAGGCGCAGACTAGGCTGAGCAGGAGAGTCCGGCGGGTAAAGGTGAGCATTCGCTCGAGCGCTTCCGAACTGGCCGCCTCGGTCATTGGTGTGCATTCCCGCCGTAGGACAGGTCGAGAAGGAGAAACGACGGCGAAAGAAGACGCCGCCGCTTGCTGCCTTTGGATGTTTCGCTTGTACGTCTCGCCTGTCATCTGTCTTCGGCCTTCTCGATTGCGCTTGATTGCTTGTTCCGGGATTTGGGCGGAGGGGCGACCGAGGCCGCCCCTCCGCTAACGCTGCGTACTAGCTAGCTACGAGCGACAGGGTGATAACTGCGTTCTTGCACACGTCCTGATTCGTTGGTGTGGCCGGCTCGATCATCGCGATCGTCCCCGTGAAGTTTTGGGACGCGCCTCCATTGAGCACGACCGGGCTCGCGATCGGGGGCGGGGTCGTGGTGAACCAAGTCGCCTGGCAATCGGTTGGCGCGATCGAAGCGATGTTGATCGCGACCGCGCTAAGCGACTGTTTGAAGGTCGCCGGGTTGGTCACATTGACGACTACGTTCTGAGCGGCCCCTCCGGGAACGAGGCCTGACACGGTGCCCGACTGTGCGACCGTGAGAGCCGAGCTGGTGCCGACTCCGGCCGAACCAGTGTTACTAGATCCACCGCTGGTGAAGTACGCATAAGCAACGCCGCTAGAGATAGCGAGCGCCACAACGACGACCGCCGCAAGTACGACCCGCTTCTTGCTGAGATGCTTCTTCATTGTTGTTCTCTCCTTGGTTTAGAACTCTTGGTTTGGAACCGGTTCCTGAAATCGGTTTGCCGCTAGATGCCAGGCTCCGTTGGTTAGGTGCTCGTGACGTTGAGTGTCAGCGGCTTGCCCTTGCAATTGCCTTGGTCGATAGCCGCGAGATCAGTCCAGGACAGAGTCCCGCTGCCGGTGAGAGTGAGGAGGGCGGCTCCGTTGGGAACCACCGTATTCGAGGTCACCGTCGGCATCGCGAACTGACCGCCGGTGGTAGTGAGCATCGTCTGGCACGGCCCGTCCGATGACGTGACGGAACCGAAGACGATGGTTGCCACGTAACCGTCTGTGCCGGTCGCGTTGTCGGCCGTGAACGTCACGGTCTTGCTACCGCCGGGGTAGATTCCCACGGGGAAGGTGGCGTGGAGCACGAGGGAGCCGGACGGGGTCGCAGCGTTAGCCGTTCCACTGCCCGCGCCGGTGCTTGTCCAGTACGCATAAGCAACGCCGCTTGCGATAGCGAGCGTCAGGACGATCGCCGAAACGACGACTCGCCGCTTGGATAGATGCTTCTTCATTGTTGTCGTCTCCTTGTTTTGAACCGGTTCTTAAATCCAGGTTGCCGCTAGATGCCAAGATCCGTTGGTTAGGTGCTCGTGACGTTGAGTGTCAGCGCCGCGCCCTTGCAGTCGCTCTGATTGACGGCGAGATTGGTCCAGACCAGAGTCCCGCTGCCGGTGAGAGGGAGGCCGCCGGCTCCGTTGGGAACCACCGTGTTCGAGGTAACAGTGGCCATAGTGAACTGGCCGGGGTTGGCAGTGAGCATCGTCTGGCACAACCCGGTTGACGTGACGGAACCGAAGACGATGGTTGCCACGTAACCGTCTGTGCCCGTCGCGTTGTCGGCCGTGAACGTCACGGTCTTGCTACCGCCGGGGTAGATCCCCGTGAAGCCGGTGGCGTGAAGGGTGAGCGTGCCGGACGGAGTGGCAGCGTTAGCCGTTCCACTGCCCGCGCCGGTGCTCGTCCAGTACGCATAAGCAACGCCGCTCGCGATCGCGAGCATCAGGACGATCGCCGAAACGACGACTCGCCGCTTGGATAGATGCTTCTTCATTGTTGTCGTCTCCTTGTTTTGAACCGGTTCGATAAATGGGTTGCCGCTAGATGCCAAGATCCGTTGGTTAGGTGCTCGTGACGTTGAGTGTCAGAGCCGCGCCCTTGCAAGCGCTCTGATCAACAGCGGCGAGGTCGGTCCAGGACAGAGTCCCGCTGCCGGTGAGAGCGAAGAGGCTCGCCCCGGAGGGAACCACCGTGTTCGAAGTCACTGTCGGCATGGCGAACTGGCCGGCGTTGGCAGCGAGCATCGTCTGGCACGTCCCGGTTGATGTGACGGAACCGAAAACGATGGTTGCCACGTACCCGTTTGCCCCCGTCGCGTTGTCGGCCGTGAAAGTCACACTCTTGTTACCGCCGGGGTAGATCCCCGCGGGGAAGGTGGCATGGAGCGTGAGGGTGCCGGACGGGGTGGCAGCGTTAGCCGTTCCACTGCCCGCGCCGGTGCTCGTCCAGTACGCATAAGCAACGCCGCTTGCGATAGCGAGCGTCAGGACGATCGCCGAAACGACGACTCGCCGCTTGGATAGATGCTTCTTCATTGTTGGCGTCTCCTAGTTTTGAACCGGTTCGGAAAATGGGTTGCCGCTAGATGCCAGGTCGCCTCGCCCGTGAGTCCGGAGCGTCCGGTATCGATACCCGGTGCTTCCGAGTAGGCAGGGTGAACCTGGATGTAGTTGCTTTTTGGGTGATGCCGCATACGCGCCCCTTGGGTTTGCCGCTGCGCGTTAGTCGGATTTTCGGCCCGTTTTCGCGTATGTTCATAACCCAAAGGGGTGATTGAGCCGTACTCTCGAAAGATCCCCCGATCGCTCGAGAGACTGGCCAAGGGCGTGCTCCGGCCTCTATCCTTCAACCTATGGCCTCCTACGCGCTATCGGCGATCGGCCGCGACCGGCCCGGGATAGTCGCCGAGGTGACGGGAACGTTGCTTCGCCACGGCGTCAATCTCGACGATTCGCAGATGGCGATCCTGGACGGTTACTTCGCGATGATGCTGGTGCTCGAGACCTCCGAGGCGACCGACCTGGAGGCGTTGCGCGCCGATCTCGAGCGCTCGCGCGACACACTTGAGCTGGGGGCGATCTCACTCTCCGAGATCGACGCGGCCCAGGCGCGCATCGACGAGCCTTCGCACGTGATCACGCTTTACGGCGCCGATCACCCCGGAATCGTGAACGCCGTAACCTCGGCGCTGGCGGAGAGAAGCGTCAACATCACCGATCTCGACACCCATCTCGTCGGCGACGAGAGCGAGCCCGCCTACATGATGATTCTCGAAGTCGCCCTGCCTGACGGTTTATTGGGCAACGAGCTCGAGGTCTTTCTGCGCGAGATCGCGCGTGAGCAGAAGCTCGAGCTTTCAGTTCGCGCGCTCGACCAGGTGTCACTCTAGGCAGCGCCCCCGTCTCTTGGCTGCTCGGCAGATCCTCCGTCTTCCCGACCCGGCCCTGAAGCGAGTGGCTGCCGAGGCTAGCGCGGACAAGTGGGACTGGGTCGAGCGTGTCGCCGGCGACCTGATCGAGACGATGCACAGCTTTCCGCGCTGCGTGGGCCTGGCGGCTCCGCAGATCGGCGAGTCAATACGCATGATCGTCGTCGATGTCTCGCTCCACCCCAAGGGCGACCCGAGCGCCCGGGAGATCCTGCTCGTCAATCCGCGCGTTGTTTTCGCAACCGGATCTGAGGTCGCGCGCGAGGGCTGCCTGAGCGTGCCCGAGTTCACCGCCGATGTTCGCCGCGCCAGCGAGGTTGTCGTCGCGGGACTGACGCGCGCGGGGGAGCCGTGGACGATCGAGGCGAGCGGTTTCGAGGCGCGCGCCCTCCAGCACGAGATCGACCACCTCGACGGTCTGCTCTTCCTCGATCGCGTGGAATCGCTCTCGCGTGACGTCTTTCGGCGCAAGAACTACGGCTAAGAACTCGAATCAAAAAGAA
>PMXT01000143.1 GCA_003170995.1 Actinomycetota bacterium
GAAGACGCTAGCGCGGAAACGGTAACGGTGTCAGCACCGGGGCGTTGAGGATACGCGTTGTATTGATCGTTAATTCGAGGGGCTCGTGGTGATCTTCGTGTCGAGGGCGCTAACCGTCATCCGCAGAGGGTCCAGGCCTGCGGACGAGAGGGCGGAGGGGACATACCTCGCCGCTATTCCGTCAACCACGGGAAACGCTCCTTGGGAAGCACCAACCGGCTGATAGTAGGGTTCGGGCACCTGGGGGTTACCGGCCAGTGCCCCGATGTCGCCTCGGACTCCGAAATAGACGATTTCATCTCCTACTCGAGGAAGAGGATCGCCTTCGAATAGCACCTGGACCTGCTCAGAAGACGACTCCGGACTCGTTACGGAAGGCGGGATGTCGCTGGCACCAGCGATCTTCGCCGCGGAAGTCACACCACCGAACACGATAAAGACAACAGTGCTTCCGGGAGAGACATCGCCTTTTAGTGATTGACTGACCCGGAAGACGACTTTCGTGTAGGTCTGGAGTGCTGAGTCGGCTTCTGCGTCGATATACGAAATGTCGATCACCTTGCCGCGAACGATGACTTGCGCAGCGCGAGTGAGCTGAGGTACACCCCGATAGATCGTGCTGATATCTGCGTTGGTGACGATCGTCTTGAGGGGAGCCGACGTGCGGGATGTGCTCGAGCTCGCGCCAGGCCCACTCGTCTGCAGTGGGCGAGCTGACGTCCGGTTCAAGTCGAAACCGACCACCGCAGCACTAGCGACAAGCGCTGTCGCTGCCAACGCGACAGCTATCCGCCGCCTTGGATGGCTCACACGACGCGAAGCCGACTTCGCCTCTGGCAGTCGAGAGATCTCGGCGAGGAAGTGCGTTTTTCGCTGCTCGAGGCGACCAGGTGGAAGGTCGCGATGCGGTGGGATCCAAAGGTTGTTCTTCATAGCTCAAACGCCTCCTGAGAATTCGTTGTTTCATCTGGTTCATGTCCGCAGACCAGATTGAGTTCCCGCAGACGGGCCCGCGCTCTTGAAAGTCGCGACCGAACAGTCCCCACAGGGACGTCTAGAGCGAAGGATGCTTCCTCGTAACTGAGACCAGACCATGAGCAGAGTACGAAAACGTCCTGTTCACGCTTCGGAAGGCGTGAGAGCAGTTGCAGTGCTCGCTTCATCTTTCGCTCGTCATCAAGGCGTTCGTTGACGTCGTCAGCAAAGCCAGAGTTTTCATCCGCACCAGGGACTCTCGCAAGAGCGGCTGCGAAACGGCGCTCGGAGCGTCTTTGATTGCGAAGGACGTTCGTTGCAATCCCAAAGAGCCATGGCAGCACTTTCCCAGGCTCTAGCTCTTTCTCGCGCCTGCGCCAAGCCTCGAGGAAGACCAAAGAGACGAAGTCTTCGGCGGCCGACCAGTCCCCGAGTCGATGGAAGCCGTAGTTGTAGATCGCCCTCGCATGCCGCTCGAACAGCGCCTCGAAGGCGTTCCTGTCTCCTGCTCGCAAACGCGACCAGAGAGTCGTATCGTCTAGCTCCATCTATCTAGTCCATGTCCGGAAGGGCCGAGCTGGTTCCCGAGGTGGCGCTCACGCCCAATGTACCTCTGCGGATCTGAAAGCTCCGGCTCGCAGAACAGAACTGCCGTAACCGAGGCAATCCTCGCCTCGACCCCTTCGATCTCGTAGGCCTAAAAAGACGGACTACGGGGCACCGCGAACAGGTCTTGCTCGATTCGTCGAGCATTGAGCCTGAGTCGATCTTGTATCCGAGGCGCAGCGTTGCCATAACTGGCATCACTAACGTAGACTAGAGGTCGCTATTTCCAGCTATTTTGACTCGTGCGAGCCATTCGTAGTCGACTCGCCGAGACTTCGCACCTCGGGAGAAGGGTTGGAAAGCCGTCTCATGAGGTGCATATTGTTGTTGTCTTGTCAATGATTATCCCTGTATATCGGCCGTTTTCGCATGCCCGGTCGCTCGACACGTCCGAGAGCCGCTTCATCAGCGATTATCCCTGCATATCTGCCGGTTTTGCGTATCCGGTCGTTCAGCGTCGATGAGGGTACGGCTCGATTCCGGTTGCGCGATAGCTTGCTAGGCCCGAGCTGGCCGCGGCTGCTACGTGTCCGGAAGTTCCGTCGACAGGTATCGGCGTCCGCGAGATCGAGCGCTTCTCGGCTCGCCGGCGCTCGCTCGACTTCTCTCCGGCCCTGCCCGCCAAAGACCTCGGCCAGCTTCTAGATATCGATCCCAGCTCGACCAGCGGGCTTGACTTCTGATAACTATGGCTTCAGACTCGCGCTGATGACTGCGATCCGAGCCTTCGTGGACAGCGACCACGCGCTGGTGGTTTGGAAGCTCGACGCACCGATTCAGGACTGCCGCGGTTTCGCGCTCAAGCGACGAACCGGTGACGCTTCGGCCGAGGAAGAGGTCCTCGATACCTGGGTCGGCTTCGCCGGTGACACGGCGCCGCCGGGCACCAAGCGGCCGAGTGCCGAGTGGCCGATCCAGCGCTTCATTTGGTCGGACTACAACCCGCCGCGGGACAAGGCTGTCTCGTACCGGGCCGTGCCGATGATCGGCGGCAAGGACACGCTGCAGGAAGACGCCGGCCAGGCGACCGCTTGGAGCGATCCCGTGACGGTCAGCGAGGACGTCGGGGACGGTATATCAGCCTATTTCAACCGTGGTGTTGTTGCGACCCAGTGGTTGTCACGCGAGCTGCGCGCCCGTGGCCCCGAAAACCGGACCGCTCTCACCGAGCTGATCAAGACGCCCCAGGACCGCGTGCGCAACTTTCTCGGCGGCGCCGTGCTTTGGCGGCTGCCGCGGTTGCTGAACGAGACACTGCAAAGCGGCGGTGAGATTCACGCCGCGCTCTTCGAGCTGAACGACCCGCAGTTGATCGAGGCACTGACGACGTTCGGCGCAAAGGCCCACGTCGTGCTCGCCAACGGAAGCAAGCTTCCCGACGAGAACGCCGAAGCCCGCCAGACGCTCAAGAATGCCGGCGTCGAGGTGCACGACCGCATCGTCGGCGCGAGNNGAGCCACTTCGCTCACAACAAATTCCTCGTGATCAGCGACGCAAACGGGCCAACTTCGGTATGGACGGGTAGCACCAACTGGACGATCACCGGCCTCTGCACACAGTCGAACAACGCGCTGCTGGTTGAGAACGGCGAGCTCGCCAACTGGTACCTGAGCGAGTGGCAGGTGCTAGTAGACGCCGGCAACGACTACCCGGCCGCTCTGTTCAACCAGAACGACCAGACCCGGACGGCAGCGCTTGGCAGCGATGCCACGAGCTCGCAGGTCTGGTTCGCGCCGGTCCGAAACACGGTCGATCTCGCAAGCGCGCGCGAGCGTATCAACGGCGCCCGCGAGGGCATCCTTTTCCTGATGTTCAATCCGGGGCCGGCCGGAACACTGCTAAACGACATCGTCGAACGGACCACGCCCGGCTCTGCCACCTACGATCCGAATCTCCACGTTCACGGCGTCCTCAACCAAGACCCGAGCACGACCGCGCACCCGATCGTCGGGCTCTTCCATCGCGGCGATCTCACCGAAGCCGACATTGATGTTGTCCTTCCAGCAGCAGTAGACAGCGACTTCGCCTTCTGGCTCAAAGAACTCAGCTACTCGCTGGTAATGGTGCACAGCAAGTGCATCGTCCTCGACCCCTTCGGTACCAAGCCAGCTGTGATGACCGGTTCGCACAATATGGGGCCAAAGGCATCCGGCCAGAACGACGACAACCTGCTGATCGTCGACAATTCCCCGAAGCTCGCCGAGGCTTACGCCGTCTACATCATGGGCGTCTACAACCAGTACCGCTGGCGCTATTACCAGCGCGAGGCGGCCAAAGGCACTGTGCCGGCGACCGGCGCTCAATCCGAGGCCGCCCCCACCTGGGCCGGCCTCGCCGACGACGACGCCTGGCAGACCAAGTACTTCAACGCGAGCAGTCCCGAACAGCGCGAACTGAACTTCTGGCTTCCCAGCACTTGAGCTAGTGGCGAAGGAAGCGCCGTGGAAGCGGAGCACCTCTCTGAGGCGGAATAGGACTCCTCGAAGTCGAGTCGGTCCGGCCTTCGAGCGCCTGAAGCGAGTGTTCAAGCGATTCCGGAGGGTTGGAAAGCTATCTCATGAGGTGCATATTGATGTAAATACCACTACAGGTTGTCCTGCAAATGGGCCTGTTCCGATGTCCGGTCGCTCGGCCACTCAGGCGGATGCGGAAGCGCAAGACCTGGCACCAGCCGCACTAGCGCCAGCTCTGGTCGAGCAACCCGCTCGAGCGCCTGAACAAGGAGATCAGAAGAAGAACCGATGTCGTCGGCATCTTCCCCGACCGCTTTTCGGTCATCCGGCTGGTCGGAGCCGTCTCGGCCGAGCGGAACGACGAGTGGGCCGTCGCCCGCTGTTACATGAGCGTCGAGTCGCTCTCGAAGGCCCTCGCCGATCCGGTCGTCGAGCCCGAGGAGGTGATGACCATCGAGGCCGGCCGCGGCATGAACGTCGAGCGAGGATGAGGCGGTCAGCTTCGTACACCACTTGACGGGACGTGACCGAAGCCTACAATTTCACACTCGGCCATTTGGTCGGCCGTACAATCGAGGCGGGAACAATGAGTCGCATCCTCCGATCCTTAGTCATCCTGATTTCGCTCCTTGGCGTTGTCTCCTGCGGCGGCACCAAGTCGGGGTACATGGGTCCTTCGCCCAAGGCTGTCTCCGTTGTTCTAGCCCACGGTTTCACTGAAGACACGAGCGGCTGCTACGGACACGCGAAATCGTCCTGCCGTTCGTTCGAGTACCACAAGCTGACGACGATTTTCCTTATCCAAGGCGGGGAACTGCAAGTGATCCTTGGCACGGACAATCTCTCCACTGAGTGGGCCTTAGCAGGCCCTGTACTCGATAAGCTTTACCCCGCGCCCGTCATTCAGGCCGCTAACGACTCTCTACAGAATGCCGTGGATAGTGGAGGCGCGGGCGTCGGCGGCCCCAACGAGGCAGTTGCAAAGTACGACGTTGGAGCTTCGGTGAGCAACGTCTCTGCGACGGTCTGGATTCGGCCCAAAGCGGGCTGAACCGCGAGGCGGCCATCGAATGGAGCCTCCACGGGGGCTTGGGGTCGTATCTCGCATTACAACCTCATGCGCGTTCCAAGTCGAGCCGGCGAAGCCTCGCCTGATGGCTTCCTGTGTGAGGCGCTCTCAGCGGTCTCGCCGAGACTTAGCACCTCAGGACCAGGGTTGGAAAGCTGTCTCATGAGGGGCACTCGTTGTAGGAAACACAACGATGTTGCTGCTCAGGGGCACCTTTCGAGGTCGGGTCGCTCGACGAGCTGATAGCTCTTATTCGAACCCTCCTCTACTTCCGCCGCACACCAGCGCAGCTGACGGCTGAGCTCAGTGCATTTGACCGTCGATCTGCTCGAGGTCGATCTCGGTGTGACGGACCGTGTTCCAGGAATCCCAGGTGATTTTGAGGATCACGAGCGTGATCTCGAGGCCGACGATCGGGTCGGCGATCTGGGCTCCGAGTCCGACAACAATCATCGTCCCGATAACACCGAGCGAGACGTAGCCGTCGACGCGGACGTAACCGGATCGTTACCCGGCGGATGGTTTACGACGGGCACCGTCGAGACATAAAGGGGCAACGAAAAAGACNNCCAAGCAGCGCCATGGGGCGCTATGAAAGGCGGATCACCTGATGTTCTGGTTCATCTCAACCCAGTGGTCCTACAAAGGAACGCCGAGATGCGACGTCTGCCAGCGGTCGATCAAGGCGGGCGACAAGTTCGGTCGAAGCGAACGCATCTGCCAGGCGTGCCGG
>PMXT01000125.1 GCA_003170995.1 Actinomycetota bacterium
CTCGAATCAAAAAGAAGCACTCTGATTCGAGTTTTCAGGCCGACTGCTTGAAATCGACGGCGGCTCGAAACGTGCGGAGAAGGATCTTCATGTCGAGCCAGAGCGACCAGTTCTCGATGTAGTAGTTGTCCCACTCGACGCGGTCCGAGAGAGTTCTCGCGGCGAAGCGATCGTCTCCTCTGCCGATCCCGTATATCTGAGCCCAGCCGGTGATTCCAGACTTGACGCGGTGGCGATCCTGGTAGCGGTAGATGTTCTGCTCGAAGATCTCGACGAGCTCCGGTCTCTCCGGCCGTGGCCCGATGAGGCTCATCTCGCCTTTGAGCACGTTTATGAGCTGAGGAGTCTCGTCGATCGACATGCTACGAAGGAACGAGCCGAATCGGGTCAAGCGATCGGAATCCGCACTTACCGCGCCCGCGCGCGGGTCCTCGATCCGCTGCATCGACCGGAACTTGAGTACCTCGAATGTGCGTCCATCGCGACCGACACGAAGCTGGCGGAAGAACAACGGCTTGCCGAGCGAGAGATAGACACCGATCGCCGCGACGAGTAGAAGCGGCGATAGAACAATCAACATCAGAAGGGCCGCCAGGCGGTCGAACGCGTACTTGATCGCGAACTGCCACCCCTTGGGATTCCTCGGGTGTGCCGTCAGAAGTGGGAGCCCGCCGAGATGATCGATCGTCAGGCGGTCGGTCATCTTCTCGAACAGGCGCGGCACCAACGCGACACCGACCCCGAGTTCCTCACCGCGCTTGATCATGCGCAGCAGCACGTCGTTCGGCGCCGTCGAGAAGGTGATGATCACCTGGCCGACTCCGTAATCACGCACAACCTGCTCAAAATCCCAGCTCGCTCCCAGCACCGGCAGGTGCGAGTTCACAGTCATGTCCTGGCGCGGCTCCTTGTCCAGGAAGCCGATAGGCCGTAGGCCCAGCTCGGGATGCTCGAGCAGCCGCTTGGCGGCCGTGTGCCCGACCTTGCCGGCGCCGATGATCAGCGTTGGAACGGCCTCGCCCGAACGGCGGGCCTGCGTCTGCGAAAGATCCAGTCCGACCCTTCCGGCGCCGAGATAAACGGCGGAAAAGACGGCCAGCCGCAGAGTCTCGGCCGCCACGTGCTGCGGCGCCGCGTAGAGCATCACGCGCAGAGTCACGACAGTCATCGTCGCCAGGCCGACGGCGACGACAAGCGAGCGCACGTCGTCGAGAAGGTCGACCATCAAGCGCTGCGAGTAGGCACCGCGAGAAACGAGAGCGACGATCACAACCAGGGCGAAGGCCGACGGCCACACATATCCGCCCGAGGGCACGTGCGCGGCCGGAGAAGCGAGCTTCGAGGCGATTACCGCCGAGCCGATCAGGATGACGTCCAGCCCGAGCCGGCTCAGGCGCCAGAAGCGATCACTGCGACCGACGACGCCCGCTCTGGCACGAGCCCGTAGCCTCAGCCCGTCGACGGTACCGAGAGTAGACCCATGAGCGACGGTCTCGGTCATAGGACTGAAGGTGGAGTGATGGTCGGGGGAGCCATTTGGGACGGGTTTGCTCGCCCGGCAAGAGGGCGATCGGGGTCCTTAGGTGTCACGTACGGCTGCAGGCTGAACGCGAGGGGGCACTTCGTATTCAGACTGATCATGGAGACAAAAGCAAGTACCAACACCGATCGACCTCTTTGTTTGCATGCACGTGGCCTATCGGCATTTTGCCCGACACTCTGAAACAGCTCCGGTCTTCCCGAGAACGGCGGCCGAGTAAACCTGAGCGAGCTCGCGCCGTGCCAATCGAGACCGGCGACTGCCGCCGCAATTCACGCGCGATCAGTTACCCGAATCGCCGGGTATCAACTCTCCGAACACGTCGTAGATGAGGTTCTCGAACTCGGGAGGAATGCGGCCGTCGACCGAGGTGTGCTCGCGCAGGTGATAGAGGATCTGGCGCCGCTCCTCTTGGCGCGCGGGGTCCTGGCCGGGAGTCTCCTCCACCAGCTCGCTCAGCTCCCAGATGTCCCAGCCCCGTGCGGCACGCGAAAAGTTGACGTTGACGACGCGTCCGCCCTCCTCCGCGCCGGAATCCTCCGGCTTGTCTTCGCTTTCCTGCTCGGCTTCTTCCTGCTCTTCATCGTTGACCGGCTCGACCAGGCGGATGCCCTGCGCAGGCTCCTCCTCGATGAGATCGACCTGCTCTTCCGGCTCGCTCTCTTGCTTCGGTCCGGATTTTTCCTCTACCTCGGGCTCGGTAGTCGCCTCGGGCTCAGGGTGAGACACGGGTGTTTTCCATGTCCAGGCGACGCTCTTCTCGCCCTGCTCTTTTGCTTCGGCGGTACCGATCGGCTGGGCTTCGGTACCAACATCCGAATCGGGCTTGTAGCTCGACTCGAGCGCATCGTCGGCTTCGACCGAGCTGCTCTCGACGATGTTGGGGTGCACGGCGCCAGGCGACCGGGGACGTTGCCAGTCCCAGTCCGGTACTCGCCCGAAACGACCGGCGGCCGCCGGCGATAACCGCTGAGCGTTCGGCATCTCGTCTCGAGCCGCGGAGAGCGGGATCGATTCGGGCTCGGAGGCAGGCTCGGGCCTAGACGTCGCCGGCGTCGCGATCGTGACGTCGATCGCTTCACTAGCCTCGTTGCCGGCTCGGTCAAACGCCGTCGCCCGTAGCTGGCAGCTCCCCGGGCGACACTCATCGGTTTGCCAGAACCCGCGCACCTCGCCCTCTTCGGGCTCCAGCTCGGCCAGCGTCTTCCACTCGTCTTTCTCGCTGTAGCTCAACTCGACTCGCGCCGGTCCGCTCGCGTGGTCGGTGACGTTGACCACCAGCTCGACCCAGCCTCGGAGGGTCTCACCCTTAGCCGGTCGAGCGATTGTGATCGAGGGCGGCGTGTTGTCGATGATGTAAGGGCCAAAGCGCTTCGAGCGAACGGACTGGCCTCCGGCCGTGACTGACTCGATCCGCAGCTCGTAGGTGCCATCGACTAGCTGACGGGTGTCAACGGACAGGTGAAACGGAGCCCGTGTTGTGCCAAGGGCGCGCCAGTTGCTCGAGCCGGTTTCCGCTACCTCGAAGATCATCTGCGTCGAGCGTAGATCCGGTGTGCGGGCTATCAGGTTGACCTGCCCGCGGAGGAGCCCACCCGGATCGACCAGCTCGGCGGCGACCGGTGCCACGATCGATTCCACGTCAAGCTCACGCGCGGGCGCCCAGGGCTCTTCTGCGACAGGATCACGTTTTTCGCTCTCTCGGCTAGGAGCGGTCTGTTCGGTAACCGCTCTCTGCTCGTCGGACGGCGATGAGAGTCCCTCCTCCTCTCGGCCGACCTCCTCGCCTGGCCGAGAGGAGGCCTGAGCGCCCGAGCTTTCGTCGGGAGTCTTCTTGCTCTCGAGTTTCCGCCGGAAAGGGCTCATGGCGAATCGTCCAGGAGAGTTCGACAGGCGCCGTGCCCATGCCTCCCTCGAGATTCATTATCGGGCCTACGAAGACGGATCGCCTCCCTACCCGCCCGGCGACTCACACAGAAGCGGCCCACATCGTCGAAGTGAACTCTCGAGCGCAGGGGAAACGGTCCGCCTCGGTCACATCGAGCCACCCGAGACTATTGCTCGAAAGGCCGAAATGGCTCACGCTCCAGATCTGAGCACCGAGTAGCAACCCGCCGTTGATCCGGTTAGCATCGCCAAGGACCGGCCAAGGCTCAGGGGAGGCACGATGAACTCGCTCGTTGTGATGCCGTTCACGCCCAACACGCGTAGCGGCCGCGGTAATCGCACCACCGGCATCATCCGCGCTTTGGCTCTGCTCGGCAGGGTCGAGGTTGTCTACGTCGGACTCGACGACGCCAAGCCCGACAGCGCGCTCGTCGCGAATTCGGCGATCAAATTGCGAAGGATCTCTCCATCGCGCGGAGTGAAGCGCGCCCTCCTCTTCCGCAAAGCAAGGGCACGAGGAGTGCCGAGGGGTTTCGCAAGCAATCTGTCCTGCGAGCTTCTCGAGGCGCTGGCTGGTAGGAAGAAAGAGGGCTTCGACCGAGTTGTGGCCGACAGCCCGACCGCCGCGTCAGCCCTGCTCCTACTCGGCAAGAAGCGACCGATCTACTACAACGCCCACAACCTCGAATCGGCGATGAGCGCTGATCTCGAGGGCTGGAGTAAGGAAGACCTGAATGAGCTCGTTCACTTCGAGCGCTCTCTACTCGAGACGGCATACGAGGCCTGGCTGCCCAGCAATCGCGATCTGAGCGGAGCAGCCAAACTGGCGCCCGAGGCTCGACTCCGTCTCGTACCCAACGTCGTCGATGTGGCCTCGATCACGCCCGTGCGCGCGCCCGAGAGCCAGGGTGCTCTCTTTGTCGCCGACTTCAGCTACAAGCACAACAGGCGCTCTGCCCGCTTCCTTATCACCGACGTGATGCCGAGGGTCTGGAAGCAGCTTCCACAGGCCCGCTTGATGTTGGTCGGACGCCGGCTAGCGCTGACTAGAGAGCTCGATCCACGCATCGAGGTGCGCGATTTCGTCGAGGATCTGCCCGGCGTCTACGCCGCGGCCGGTTGCGCGCTTGTGCCGCTACTCGAAAGCCGCGGCTCGCCGCTCAAGCTGATCGAGGCCATGGCTTACGGTTTACCGATCGTGGCAACGCCGTTTGCCGCGGGTGGCATAGACGGGCTCGAAAGTGACGTTCACTACCTGGAGGGCGAGGAGGCGGATGGATTTGCCGCCGCGGTTGTCCGCGCGCTCAGCGGCAGGGCTAGCACTATCGGCGCCGCGGCACGCAAGCTGGCCGAGAGCGAGTTCTCGATCGAGGCGCTTTCACGACGCCTCGCCGAGTGAGGCCAGGGGAGCGCCGGAGGGTTACCGCCTCCCCACCCGCGAGCTCGAAGCGACCCCGAACACGGAGGTGTTTATCGGACACAGGCTGATCGCCGGTCGGGCGGGAAAAGATCACGCGAGCCAGCCCGGCAGTTGATGCGCGCCGCACAGCTCGGACGCGATTTCGCCGTCTAGATACCGCGTAGAGTCGGGAAGAGAACGACGTCGC
Source organism: Actinomycetota bacterium (assembly GCA_003170995.1). Classification (GTDB taxonomy): domain Bacteria; phylum Actinomycetota; class Thermoleophilia; order Gaiellales; family Gaiellaceae; genus Fen-549. The sequence goes on from PMXT01000125.1 coordinate 5,035, forward strand.
GAATAGTCTCTCGGCCGCTGAGCACCATCGCCAGGCGGTCGATACCGAGCCCGAGTCCTCCGGTCGGAGGCATACCGTAGGAGAGGGCCTCGACGTAGTCCGGATCGCCCTCCTCGGCAAGAGCGTCGCCGGCCTCGCGCTCCGACTGCTGCATCGAGAAGCGCTCAGCCTGTTCGGCGGCGTCGTTGATCTCGCTGAAGGCGTTGCCTAGCTCCATGCCGCCGACGAAGTACTCGAAGCGTTCCACCAGGGTGGGGTCGTCATCAGTCGTGCGCGCGAACGGAGAGAGCTCGATCGGATAGTCGTGCAGGATCGTCGGTTGAACTAGCGTGGGCTCGATAAAGGCCGAGAGGGCGTGATCGATGAGTTGCGCACAGGTGTGATCGTGACTGACGTCGACGTCGCGAGCCTCGAGCCGGCGCCGGAGCTCGGCCTCGTCGCGCGTCCAGAGTCCCTCGGCCTCGAGCGCGTCGGGCAGCCGTAGCCTGCGCCAAGGCGCCGCCAGATCGATCTCGGCGTCCCGAAAAGTCACCTTGGTGGTACCGATCACCTCGAGTGCCACAGCCTCGACGAGCTTCTCGATCCTGGCCATCGTGTCGCGGTAGTCGGCGTAGGCTTCGTACCACTCGAGCATCGTGAATTCCGGCTGGTGCTTGTAGGAGACGCCCTCGTTGCGGAAGTCCTTGCCGATCTCGTAGACGCGCTCCAGGCCACCCACGATCAGGCGCTTGAGGTAAAGCTCGGTCGCGATCCGCAGGTAGAAGTCTTGGTCGAGCTCGTTGTGGTGAGTCACGAAAGGACGAGCGAAGGCGCCACCATAGCTCGGCTGCAAGACCGGTGTTTCGACCTCCACGAACCCTTGCTCGTCAAGCGCTCGACGGATGGCCGCCACCATGCGCGAACGCGTGATCGCGTCCCGGCGTGACTCCTCGTTCACGAGCAGGTCGAGGTAGCGCTTACGGAAGCGCGTCTCCACGTCGGTGAGGCCGTGGTAGACGTCGGGAAGCGGCAGCCGGATCTTGGCCAGGAGTTCGATCCCCTCGACGTAGAGCGAGGGCTCACCGCGTTTCGTCTTCATCGGCCGTCCGCTCACCCCGACGATGTCACCGAGATCGAAGTCGAGCTCACCGACGGCCTTCTGCTCACAGAAGAGCTGGAGCTCACCTGAGCGATCGACGAGATCGAGGAAGGTCAGCTTGCCGAACTCGCGCCGACCGAGTACGCGTCCGGCAAGACGGCGGATCTCATCGAGTCGGTTCCCCGGCTCGAGCGAATCGGCCTCGGCACGAACAACCGCAATCTCCTCGCGGTCGGGAAATCGCTTCGGTAGCTGAGACATCGTGCAGCAGTTTACGGATGAGCAGAGACAGAGCCGGCGTCTAGCCAACTCGACCAGCAACCACTTCTCGGGTGACGAGTGCCAGATACGCTCCCCGGCGTGAGAAACCGATCCGAACGCCCACGTTTGCTGATCGTGATCACCCTGGCCGAGATCGGCGGCGCCCAGACCTACGTCGCCGGACTGCTACCGGCGCTTTCCCGCTCTTTCGAGGTCACTGTCGCCGCCTGGGGCCCGGGGCCGCTGATCGACGCCTGTCGCGCCAACGGCGTCTCCTTCGTGCCACTCCGTTTCGTTCGGCGGCCGCTGAATCCCGTCTATGACTTGCTCGGGTTCTTCGAGCTGCTCGGACTCATGCGCCGCCTACGACCCAAGATCGTGCACGCGAACAGCTCGAAGGCCGGTGTTCTGGCACGACTAGCGGCCGCCGCAGCCCGTGTACCGATTCGGATCTTCACCGTTCACGGCTGGGCGTTCAAGGCGCACGAGGGCTTCGCCGCGCGTCTGTACCTCACTGCCGATCGCCTGATGCGTCCGTTGACGACGATGACGATCTGCGTATCCGAGAACGAGCGATCCGCCGGGCTGGCGATGCGAACCTGCTCGAGCGCCCGGACGACGGTGATCAAGAACGCCGTCGAGCTACAGGAGGCTCGCCCGGATCTCGCAACCGAGCCTCCACTCGTGCTGAGCGTGGGCCGCCTCAAGGCACCGAAGGATTTCTGGACGCTCGTGCGCGCGCTGGCTTCACTACCCAGCGGTCGCTGCCGGCTTCGGATCGCGGGCGACGGTCCTGAACGTGCCGCGCTGAGCGAAGAGATACACCGCCTCCAACTCGACGGCGCAGTTGAGCTGCTGGGCAACCGTGACGACATCGGCGAGCTGCTCCGAGAGGCGCAACTCTTCGTTCTCTCGAGCCGCTCGGAAGGGTTGCCGATGTCTGTGCTCGAGGCGATGGCCTCGGGTGTCCCCGTTGTCGCCTCGTCTGTCGGTGGAATACCTGAGCTCGTTATAGACGAGGAGACCGGGCTCCTCGTCGAGCCGGGAGATCCCCAGGCGCTTGCTAAAGCAATAGCCCAAATGCTCGACGACCGAGAGCTGCGGCACAGATTCGGAATGGCCGGTCGCGAGCGAGCGCGAGAGCTCTTCGATCCGAAGCGCTGGTGTCGTGAACACGTTGACCTCTACAAACGGCTACTGAGCGAACGCGAGGCCAGAGACTAACAACGGCGTCTAGGTCTCGCTGCGAACGCCCTTTTCTTCGCCAGATGCGGAGACGCGTTCGTCGCTTGAATCGACATTGGCCTTCGCAGGCGCTCGAGTACCGCGGATAAACGAGCTCGGATCGTCGAGGAGCTTCCGCCGCCGCCAGAGCTCGCGGTAGCCGTCGAGAAGACCGCGCGCAGCATCCCACTCCCTGTTCACCAGACGATGTAAAAAGAGCGTGGCGAGAAGGAAGCCGAACTGCGTTCGAGCCAGAATGGTTTGTGGGAAGTTCTTCTTGAACAGGTAGGTCCTGTTTACGACAAGCATCTTGTTGACTGCACGCTGGTCGCGAACTCCGTGCTGCTCATGCCAGACCGAGATCGACGGTACGTAGCGTACGCGGCCGAGACGAGACAGGCGATAGGAGAAATCTTCGTCTTCGGCCAACGCGTAGCCGGTGAGCAGCTCGTCGAAGCGAATCAGAGCCGCCGCCTCCCTACGCGCGCTCGCAAGACCACCTGACTGGCGCTCCACATCGTGTTCACGGTTGAGATCGACCAGATAACGCGGATAGCCAAAGCGGGTGAAAGTGCCCTGCTTGCCGGATCCCGTGAGACACCTGCGTAAGCGTGAGTTAATACCACCGAAGCGATGCCACTCGGTGCCCTGTACGTCGCCGGTAACACCAACCAGCTGAGAATCCCGGTAGGCGTCCGCGAAGTGCGCGAAGATCGCAGCATCGACGACAACATCGTCGTCGAAAAAGACAATGACGTCGCCGCTGCTCGCATCGATCCCTCGATTGCGCTGTCTCGTTGATCCAGTCTCCGAAGCTAGATAAGCGAGCCGAAGCGCACTCGTGTTGGAAGCGAGATCTTCCACGACGCAGCGAGCGGATCCTTCGGGATCTCCGTCTACGACGATGACCTCGTCCGGAGGCGGAACGCATGCGAGCAGACTCTCGATCACCCTACGCAGAGTCTCGGGACGCCTCAGGGTCGGGATCACAACTGAGAAGCTCGTCACCGGATGACCTTCTTCGCTCGCTTCACTTGGCCAGATGCTACCCGCCACCACGCTGCACAGAGAAACGCTCGTTGCAAAAGGCACGCTGGTGATTCGTGAGGAGCCACCACAGTTGGCCGAGAGATGGGCGCGTCCCGTGAAATCCTCCAGTACGCTTCGATCGGCGCCGGGATCCCAGAGCGATCTCCACACCACCGATGACCGCACGCTTCACGCAACCGCAGATCAACGGACAGAACGAGGCCGGGCAAGGCGTTATCTCGGTCGCCGGCGGTTCGAGCCTCCTCCTTGTCGCACGAGCACTGGCCAGCGCCGGGTTTTTCATTGCCGTCCTTCTACTTGCGCGAGGGCTGAGTCCCGATGGGCGTGGCAGCGTCGCTTTTATCACGGTGACAGCTCTGGTGATCGCGGCCGTCAGCCGTTTCGGTATCGACGACGCCACGACGGTCTTCGCGGCCCAGCAACACGCTCAGAGACCAGCCCTCCTAGCGAACATGCTCGCCCTGGCGGCAATTGGAGCATTCGCCTTTGGAAGCGCGGCCTGCAGCGTTCTACTCTTCGCGCCCGGTATTCGTCCCGCCGGCGTCGGAGCCGTACAGCTCGCGATTCTCCTCGTGGGCTCGGTTGCTGCCTCCCTCCAAATCGGCGCGCTTGCCTTCTTGCTCGGCTGCGGTCACATTCGGACTCAGGCCTTCATCACCCCGGTGTTTCCGTGGCTGTACGCGTCTCTGATTGCGCTGGTTTGGGTGATCTTCGGACTGAGCGTAACCGGAGCGGTTCTGGCCTGGACAGGTTCGCAGATCTTCACTGCCGTTCTGTGCATCGCGGCGACGCTTCCGGTCGCGGGACTCGGTAGCCCGAACTGGCGGCTTCTCCGCGCTACGGCGCGCTTCGGCGTTCGAGTCTGGGCCAGGGGGCTAGCGGTCTTCGCCAACGCCCGTATCGACCAGGTGATCATGGGGCTGATCGCGAGCGAAGCCAGCCTCGGCATCTATGCCGTAGCCGTTAACGCCGGAGAGATCGCCCTATACGTCCCCGGCGCTGTTGCGACTGCCCTGTTTCCTATCATTGCCGCCACCGAGGAGGGCAAGCGTCTCGACCTGACTCTGCGCGTCGCAAGGGCCCTGTTCCTCATCGCGCTGGCGAGCATCGCCGTTGCAGCGCTGGGAGGAAGCCCCCTCATCCCGGTCGTCTTCGGCCATCGCTACCACGCGTCGGTCGTGCCCTTCCTCTGGCTCCTGCCCGGCGCACTCGGGTTCTCGGCTATGGCCGTCTTCGGTAGCGCACTGGCTGCCTCCGGCTCTCCCGGTCGGGCGTCGCTAGGACCTACAGCCGCTCTCGTCGTCGGTATCGCCCTCGATCTCGCACTCATCCCGCCCTACGGAGCCGACGGAGCGGCCGCTGCCGCGACGGTCGCTTTCCTGGCCGGGGGCACCGTCTCGACAGTTCTACATTGGCGATTCGCGCGCTATCGCCTAACCAGGCTTGCCCCGCGTCTGTCCGATATCACCCTTATCTGGGGACTCGTCAAGCGAGCCCGGCAACGAGTGGCTAGCGCCAACCCACTCACCGAGATGCGTCGCACCTAGCCTCGCCGTAGAGAGCGAAGACCAGTCGCCGGCTCTTGGCGACCGGGCGCGCTCGAGACACGACTCTAGAGATGGTCGGTCGAGATCGCCGTAGTGCCAGTGGCAAGCCCGGAGTAATCGTTACCGCCGAAGCTATTGGTGCCGACGTTCTGATAGGCACCGATCGCAGCCCAGTTCTGGTTGCGAAAGACGACGCCGGTTACAGTCGTCGACTCGGTGCCCTCGTCGAGATAGACGCCCGCCTGCCTGCCCGCGACCGTCGAGCCAGACGCGTCGATGAGACCGTTCTCGATCGTCGTGAAGTGAGCACCAGCCGCGCCGCCCCAGCTCGGATCCGCCCACTCCGCGTTGAAACCGGCGCGTGCACTACGGATGGCGAAGCCGTCGAAAACATCCCGATAGCTGTAGTGCTCCAGGTAGACACCCACTCCGGCGGCCTGGTTCGGTCCGGACATGTCGATGTCGAGGTCGCTGAAGGTCGTGTTCCAGGAGTTGTTCGCGACCTCGATCCCCGACCAGCTGACGTTACGCACCTTGATCCGGCGTACGCCGTTGACGACAGGTTGGCCGATCCACAACCCCGCCTCGGCTGTACCGTCAGAGGCGCCGGGCGTAGAGTTCGTAACCCCGTTCACGTAGATGTCGGAGATGGAGTCGATCTTCGGCGTGGCGCTACCGTAGGCAACCGTCTGATTGTCGCTCGCTCTGATTCCTTCGTTCGTAAAGTCGTAGAACTGAAGCCTCTGGGCAACGAGGCTGTCGGGGTTGTAGACGAGCAAGCCCTGTGGAATCACCCTGTTGCCACGGAACACGCAGTCCAGAACCTTACTCTGAGCTCCGCCGGCTCCCCAGACATGAACGATGCCGCCACCGAGAACCTTCGCAGGATCAGAGACGTCGAAGACGACGCCCTGAACGCTTCCGCCGGGAGCGCCGTAGTTGCTCCCCATGACGAGCCCGGCCTTGAGTACGGCGCCGCCGAGATGCTGGGCGTAGAGGTGAGAGCCGTTGGTGTTCGCGAACGGTGCGCCGTTGTCGTAGACACCGTCTGCGAGAACAATGTTCTGCGAAGTCGAGCTAGCGAGCGCGGATGCTAGATCAGCCGAGTTCGATACGACAACCGCCCCGGTAGGGATGCTGTAGCTAGCCGGCGCTGCAGGTGGCTGCACAGCCGAGGAATCGGGCGTCGAAGTGGTGGTCGTCGAAGTGGTGGTTGTAGACGGTGCGGGCGCCGCGATCACGGTCCAGGTCGCGCTCGCGCTCGACGAACCGCTCGCGTTGCTCACGGTCACCATAAAGGTGTGCGTTCCAACGGCGAGACCGGAGTAGGCAACAGGGCTCGCGCACGCTGCCGGACTCCTGTCATCGAGCCGGCAAACGATGCTGGTCGCGTTCATAGACGTCCAGGCCAAAGCCGCGCTCGTGCTGACAGTCGAGTCGGAGGGCCGTGAGGCAAGTGTGGCGGTCGGCGCCGGCCAGGCGACACGCCACGTCGTCGAAGCGCTTGACGAACCCGAGCGGTTAGTCGCGTGAACGACAAATGTGTGACTGCCGTAGGTGAGCCCCGTGTAGGTCTTCGGGCTGATGCAGTTCGTGGCCCTCTTGCCGTCGAGCTGACACGTAGTACGCACGCTCTTCCCGGTCACCGAGAAAGCAATGGCCGCTTTCGTACTCGTCGTCGGATCGGCCGGTGCGCTTGTGATTCGGATTATCGGAGCGCCGCTTGCGCTCATCCTCGAAGTCGCGGCACTCGAAAGCGACGCCGTTCCCGTCAGCACCAACGAGGCGAGGACTCCGAGTAGAGCGGCGTATATGTGTCGCCGGTGAGAATGCTGTTGATCCCCCATCACAGTAGGTGGGATCGGGACTCTTCTGGGTGATCCCTAGCCCTCGTTCAAGCGATAAACACCCCCTTTCTGTGCGATATTCGATCGCGCAGACGCGATCTACCGGCTGGCGCCGCGAGCCGGCTCGCACGGGCGGATCTCGCTATCGCTTGCCGAAAGAGAAAAGAGTGGAGAAGGAGCAAGGCGGACAGTAAGGGCGTGCGCGAGTTCGGCCCTCTATCATCTGAGAGCGCTTCTAGCTGAGAGCGGGGCAAAAGGAGGTTTCATGCAAGACGAGCTCGATCTTCGTCACTACGTCGGAATCGTTCGGCGTCATCTACTACTCGTGATCGTGACGACGATCGTTGTGGGCGGTGCGGCGCTCGGTGCCTCGCTGCTCGAGAAGCCTCGTTACCGGGCGACTGCGACGATCCTTTTCACACCCCAGGCACAGAGCTTCACGGGCAACTCGTCGGAGGATCCGGCCCGAGTACTGAGCACGCTCGCCGACCTGGCGACCAACAACGCAATCCTCAGGCGCGCCGCCTCGGAACTCGGCTCGAATGAGACCGCTCTTTCTCTCTCGGAAACCGTCTCGATCAACGCTTCCGCGGATCAAGACATCCTTAGGCTCGGCGCTACCGACACCAAAGCAAAGCGCGCAGCGCGTAAGGCCAATACCGTCACGACGGCTTTTCTAGCCTGGCGGACCGAGACTCAGCAGGCAGTGACGAGGGCGCAGGTCGCAATCCTCCAGCGACAGGTGAGAGAACTAATAGCGCGCGGAGCCAAGGCCGACCAGACGGTCATAGCAGCTCTGCAAGGTCAGCTCGCCGAAGCGCGAGCTCAGCTCCAGAACCCGACCAGCGACCTGTCACTCGTCCAAGCCGCCACGGCGCCCGGAAGCCCCTACACTCCTCATCCCATTCGGAACTTGGCTATCGGGCTACTCAGCGGGCTGCTGCTGGGCATCTTCGCGACTTTCCTGCGTGAGCGGATGGGCCGGCGCCTGTACGGCATCGAAGAAGCCGAACAGATCTACGGCCGCCCCTCGCTCGGAGTCGTACCTCACATCAGCGCCGCGGCGCGCGGAGACCGGCACGCCGCGATCGGCAACTACAGCAGTGCCTCCATCCTGGCCGAGGCGTACCGCACGATTCGCGCGAATCTCGCTCTATTTCGTATCAATGAGAGCTCTCTCAAGACCGTCGTCATCTCCTCGGCGGTGCCAAGCGAGGGAAAGAGCGCCGTTACCGCCAACCTGGCGGCTGCACTCGCGTCGAGCGGCCGCAACGTGCTGGCAATCTCGGCCGACCTTCGCTCGCCGTCTCTCCACGAGTATTTCACCTCCAGCCGTGGCGAACTCAGCGGGCTGCTCGAGGTCCTCTCGGGAGATACGATTCTGGAGAAGGCGGCGAGAACGATCGTTCTCGACGGGGACATGACCTCGAAGACCGGCGGGCGGCTCTCGCTTCTTGCGAACAACCGGATCTTCTTCGACCCCGTCGTTCTCTTCCAGTCGATCGCGATGGCGAACCTCCTCAAGGAGGCACGGGCTCGCTTCGACATCGTCCTTTTCGATGCGCCGCCGATTCTCACGAATGCAGACACCTTCGTACTCGCACAGAAGACGGATGCGCTCCTGATCGTGACGCGACTCGATCAGATCACACGCGACCAGGCGCGAAAGGCCGCGCGCGCACTCCAGACCGCCGAGATTACGCCGCTCGGACTGATCGTCACCGGCGTGCGCAACCGCGACGAGGCCTACGGCTACGGTACGGACGCCGAATCGGCTTGAGAGCGAATGACGGTCGTGCCTGCAGCGGCGCGCGGTAGGGGATGGCCCCCGGACTGGGGGCGTCTGGCAGGAGGGATCGTCTGGCTAACCGCCGCATTGCTCGTCGGCCTGGCTCTGCCATTGGTCCTTGCCGACCAAACGGGCTCGCTCGTCAGTCTCGCGATTATTGGTCTCGTCGCGGGGATCGGGCTCGTCGTCTTCGCGTTCGCCCGGCCCGAAGCTCTCTTCGTAGTTGCCTTCGTATTGCTCGCCGTAGTACGAACCAACCCTGCTCCCGTCGATCTGATCTTCGCTTTGCTCGTGGTTTCGACTCTGTCGAGAGGGCGGCCGTTCGCGCGCGTTCCTCCGCTTATCGGCGTGGGGCTTGTCCTGTTCGGAATCCTCTCGATCGCATCGACGATAAACGCCCTCGATGGTCGCCGTGCCCTCGTCTTCGGGTCTACGACCGTCTACCTGATCGTCCTCGCGCTTTGGCTGACGGGGATGTTCGAGAACGCCGCCCTGACGAGGCGCGCGCTCAAGGCCTACGTCCTGGTTGCAGTCGCGTCAGCGATCATCGGCATCCTCGCGCTCGAAGTGCCCTTCCCGGGTAGAGCGCTCTTCCTCTACGACAGCCAGCGACCTATGGCACTTTTCAAAGACCCCAACGTCTTCGGTCCCTTTCTTGTTCCAGCCGCTGCGATCATGCTCGAGGAGTTGATACGGCCGCGCTTGTTGGGATGGAACGCCCGACGCTCATTTCTCGCTTTCGCCACGCTCTCCGCAGGCGTGGTCTTCTCGTTCTCGCGCGCGGGATGGCTCAATCTCGGAATAGCGATCGCCGTTGTGGTCTGTGTCTATGCGGGAAGAAAGCGAGGATTGGCAGCGACGGCCCGCTCGATCGGCGCAATCGCGTTATGCGCGCTCTTGGGTATCGGGTTGCTCGTAAGCACAGGCTCGCTCAGCTTTCTCGAATCGAGATCTCACCTCATCAACTACGACACGCAGCGCTTCGCGGCTCAATCTACAGCCCTGGAGCACGCAAGTACGCACGTTCTCGGATTCGGCCCCGGACAAAGCGAGGTCGAGCTCAACATATCCACGCACAGCCTCTATGCGCGGGTGGGCTACGAGCAAGGCCTACTGGGACTAGCGTTGATGATCGGCATCCTCGGCGCCACGTTACTCGTGGCAGTCGAACTCGTCGCTCGCGACAGCGATCTTCACGGACTTGGGTCAGCCGCATTGCTCGCCTCCTGGATCGGCCTGCTCGCAAACAGCTTCTTCGTCGACACGCTCCACTGGCGACACCTCTGGGTCGTCGCGGCGTTCATCTGGTGCGCCTCGGCGCTCTCAGCACAAGCGGGACTACCAGCCGGTAAACTGCGTCCAGCAATCGCTGCCATAACGAACTCGGGTAGTCGCTCGTCGTCAACTTCGTAGCTCGAGAAAGGGGACGAAGTTGTTCGAGAATCGCTTGAGTGAATATCGCACCTGCGTTTCGGTGCCCCAAGCCCCACTCGGTCACCTTGCGAGCGGCGGACGAACGGCTCGGGCGCGGTTACTTGCCCGGGGGCGCAACTCGAAGATCTCTCGCTCGCTCGCTGAGGAGCGTGCTCGTCTTTGGAGCAAGCCGAGAGAGCGTTAGCCTCGTCGATGAAAACGAGACCAATCCACTCTCGAGCCGAAGGCCCCGGCGCCGCGCAACTCGGTTTCAGCCCACGCTGGCGTTTCCCGATCAAAATGGTGCTTGGGCGAACGCGTTCGCTCGTCTGGTTGGCTCGGACGCGTGGGTGCCCCGCGGGCGGCGGGCTTCGCATCCTCTTCTACCACCGCGTCTCCGACGACCACGATGAGCTCGCTGTGAAACCGAACTTCTTTCGCCGACAGATGGAGCAACTGGCGAGCGACGGATACCGAGTCGTTGACATACCCGACGCGGTACGCATCCTCGAGAGCGGTTCTTTGCCACCTCGCACCGTCGCACTGAGCTTCGACGACGGGTATCGTGACGTCGTCGAGCACGCGCTTCCGATCCTCGCCGACTACGGTTTTCGAGCCACGGTATTCGTTGTGACTGCCGTTGCAGATGGGCGCGCCTCGTTCGACTGGTACTCGAGACAACCTCCGGTGCTCGGCTGGGACGAGATAGCAATGCTCGATAGTGGGGGAACTCTGAACTTCGAAGCGCACTCGCTGACGCATCCAAACCTCCTCCGTCTCAGCGAGGAGGCCGCGCGAAGAGAGATCGCCGAGTCGAGAACGGAGCTCCAAGAGCGGCTTGGACGAGCCATCACGGTCTTTTCCTATCCGTCCGGCTTGTTCTCAGCGCGCGAGCGCCGCCTGACCATAGAAGCAGGCTTCACGGCGGCCGTGTCGTGCGAGGTGGGTGCGAACGTCGCTACCACCGACCGCTTTGCCCTGCGCCGGATCCAGATCGATCATCGCGACCGCATGATCGACTTCCGCGCGAAGCTTGGGGGCGGCTACGACTCGCCGCTTCCGCTCCGCAACGCGTATCGAAGACTTCGCTACGGAGTGAGCGAAGCACGTCGCTCTTCCGATCTCGACTCATAGCGCAAACGGCGCCGGCCGTTCACGCACTCTCGCTTACGCCAACCCGCAG
>PMXT01000141.1 GCA_003170995.1 Actinomycetota bacterium
CTGGTCGAGGATTTCGCCGACCCTGATGTCGCCTACGCCTCGGGCAAGCTCCAGCTAACCACCTCCGACGGCACCAACCGCGAAGGGCTCTACTGGCGCTACGAGCTCTGGCTGCGCTCCAACGAGTCGAAGCTCGGCTCGATCACGGCCGGAAACGGCGCGATCTACGCCGTGCGCCGGGAGGACTACATCGAAGACGCCTCGGTGACCGGGCACGACTTCGGCTTCCCCTTCAGGATGGTTCAGCGCGGACGACGAGCCGTGTTCGAGCCTGAGGCTGTGGCTTTGGAGAAGGAATCACGCGACCTGGAGGACGAGTTCGGACGCAAAGTGCGGATGATCACCCGCGCGCTGCGCCACGTCTACACGGGCAGCATGCTGCACCGCGTGCCCCCCATTTACGCGCTGGAGCTGTTCTCGCACCGTCTGCTTCGCTACGAGACCGGAGCCATTCATATCGTCCTACTGGGCACTAGCGCAGCACTCGTCGGCCAGGGGCTCATCTTCCAGATCGCTCTCGGCGCGCAGCTCGCCTGGCTCCTTCTGGCCGCCTTCGGTCGCTTGCGAATCCGGCTTCCGGGAGCGGGGATCGCCTACTACTACCTGCTCGTTACCGTCGCGACACTGATCGGCAACTATCGCTTTCTGCGTTTCGGCACGCCCACCATCTGGGAGAAGGCGGAGGGCACTCGCTGAACCTCTGGGAACGGGCACTCGATCTCGTCGTTGCGGGCTTCGGTCTAGTCGTCACAAGCCCGCTGCTGGCACTTGCAACGCTTGCGATCAAGTTCGAGGATCGCGGCCCGGTGCTCTACCGGCAGCAGCGCGTCGGCAAGGGCGGTGTCGACTTCGAGTTACTCAAGTTGCGGACGATGATCGTCGGCGCCGAGAAGATCGGCGCCGGCTACGCGGTCAATCGAGGCGACTCCCGTATCACGCGCGTGGGGCGCTTGCTGCGCCGCCTCTCTTTGGACGAGCTGCCGCAGCTCTGGAACATTCTCCGGGGCGACATGAGCATCGTGGGGCCGCGTCCGACTCTCCGCTATCAGGTCGACAACTACACCCCCCAGCAACGACGCCGGCTCGAGGTCAAGCCGGGGCTGACCGGCTGGGCGCAGGTGAACGGGCGCGCCTCACTGCCCTGGGATCAGCGCATCGAGCTCGACGTCTGGTACGTCGAGCATCGCTCGATCTGGCTCGATCTGCGCATCCTCGCCCGTACACCGCTGGTGCTCTTCCACGGAACCTACAAGGGCTCGAGCGGCGGCTGGCACCCCGGCGAAAAAGAAAGCAGCGACGATTGAACGGCGCCCGGACTCGTCTCGACTACCGAATAAGCTGCAGCACGAGTAGTTCATTCGACCGGGTATAACCGGAACGTCTCGGGGTGCTGGGCACCTCGCTAATCCGTCCTCCTCCCCCCACCCTCCCACGGGGCAGAAAACGGTATCCGGAAAAACCACACGAGAATGTGCCATCTCTGTGAAGAATCGCGCACCGTGCGAAGATCGAGCCCGCAAGGCGGCGGAGTGCCGCGTTTTGAGACCGATTCCCAGCCTCTCAACGTCAGCAGCCGCGCCGCGTCGTCAACGACAGGCCGAGCTTGATTGTCTCGGTGACCATCTTCAGGGGTAGCCAGGCAAGACTTGTGCTGGTCCCGGTCGCGTAGACGCGGGCATGTCCGTCGAGGCAGCGCCCAAACAGCATGCGCGCTCGGAACACGTGATAGGTCGAAGTGACGACGAGTAGCGAGCGCCAGCGATTTCGCTCGGCCAGGGCCAGCGCACCGCGCGCCTCTCCCCTGGTCGAGTAGGGCGCGGGACGGAAACAGACGACCCGGAAGCCGTGATTCCCCGGATGGGCGCACAGTTTTCTGGCGGGCGCCCAACTCGAGCGGGCGCCGTCCGAGACGACGAGCACCGGGGCGACACCGGCGCGAGCAAGCGCGAGCGCGCGCGGGAAGCGATGCTCCGCGTCGCCGGCAAGGACGATGATGGCGGCAGCGTGACCGGGATGATCCTGGGTAGGCCAAACGAAGAGAAAAAGGGCAAGCGCAAGCCAAACACCAAGGCCGGCGACCACCAACCGGACGATCACGCGACACACCGCCGTATCTTCGCCTCTCGCCGCATCGCTCGTATCGGTACTCTCTCACGTCGTGCCAGTCGTCCTTTTCACCTGCACCGGCCAGCGTGTCGACATCGTCGATGCCTTCATCGACGCCGGTGCCACGACGCTCGCCACCGACACCAGCATCCTCGCGCCAACTCTCCACCGCGCCGACCGCTACGCGCTCGTTCCGAGCTTCACCGAGCCCGATTACGTCCCGGCTCTTGCCAAGCTCGTACGTGAGCACGAAGTCGATGTGATCGTCCCCCTCACCGACTTCGACCATCGCACGCTGGCTTCGGCGAGGGAGGAACTCGAGCCCGCGCTGGTGATGTTGCCCGATCGCGACGTGATCGAGAACACAGCCGACAAGTACAACGCGCACGTCTTCTTCTGCGAGCACGACATCGCCTCGCCCAGCACCTGGCTGCCTGAGGATTTGCCCGACGAGATCGACTGCTATCCGGTGCTCGTCAAGGCTCGCGAAGGCTTCAGCTCCAACCACATCTACCGCGCCCGCAACCGCGAGGAACTGGACTTCTTCCTGCGCTACACCGAGGTGCCCTCGATTGTGCAGAGGCAGTGTCAGGGCAAAGAGTTCTCGGTCGACATCTTCTGCGACCTGGACGGCCGCTGCCTGAATGCGGTGCCGCGCTCGATGATCCACTCCAAGGGCGGCGAGTCGATCAAGGGGATGTCCGTTCGCGACTGGGAGCTGATCGAGCTCGGACGCCGTGTCGGGGAGACGATGCGCCTACGTGGCCCGGCGACCGTTCAGTGCTTCCGCGAAGCCGACGGGCGCCTTGAGATCACCGACGTCAACCCACGTTTCGGGGGGGCCTTCGCGCTTCCGCTGGCTGCCGGCTCTGGCTACCCGGAACTGGTCATGGCGCTGGCGACCGGCGAGCGGCCCCAGCCACGCCTGGGCGAGTTCAAAGAGGGCGTGGTCATGATGCGCTTCTACTCTCAGATCGTGATGAAAATGGGAGACGACGGCACGCTCGTTCCACTCGATCGGCCTCTCGCAACCGAGAGCTGATCGCCGCCGACAGGGCGACCGGCTTAAGCTCTTTCTCGACCTCCACGGGTGAGGCTTCGCTAGGATGGCCACTCGATGAGCCCTACAAAGCGCAGCGAGCGCCAGACCGAGGTCGAGATCGAGCAGGAAGTCGATTTCGGGCGCTATCTGAAGGCGCTGGGACACGGCTGGTGGCTGCTCCTCGCCGGACTCGTAATCGGCGCAGTGCTTGGCGTGGCGCTCACGCTCGGGGGCGGCAATCTCTACCGCGCCAAGGCAACGATCTATCTCGGGCAGCCGCTCGCAGTCAACAGCTCCGCCCAGATCCAGGGCGTCAATACAAATCCGAGCGCAGTGACCCAGCTCTCCCACGCCGAAGACGTCCTCAGCCAGGTTTCGAAGCTATCTGGACTGCCGCTGAAGAAGTTGCGCTCTGGCATTTCGACGGCGACCGTGCCGGGCTCTCTGTCCAAGCTCGGCCAGACACCACTGGTCACCATCTCCGTACAAGCCAACGCACCGAAAAGTGCCGTCCAAAACGCCACGAACGACCTCGCAACGCTGATTCTCGCTCGCATCTCCGCCTACCCGAGCTCGAAACTTGCCATTCTCCAAGCGCAGATCGCGTCGTGCAACAACCAGATCGCAGCAATCGACAAGCGCCTGAGCACGATCAACGCTGCTATTTCCTCGCCCGATCAGCAGGTGCTGCTGAGTCAGGCGATGATCTCCGAGCAGCGGCGCGGGACCCTAACCGACGAGGTGCAGCAGGACCAGCTCCTGATTGCCCAGGTCAAGACGGTCGAGCAGGGGAGCATTGTGAGTAAGGCCAAAGCGGTGAAGACGACAGGCCGCAACCGAAGGAGCGCGCTTGTAGTTGGCGGGGCGCTCGGGCTCCTCATCGGCGCTCTCGCGGCGTTCACGCTACCCGGGTCTCGACGCAGGCGCGCGAGCTAGCTCCGGTCACCGGCTCCTGTCCGCGCGGAAGTAACATCTTTCGATTCGCGACTACCGCGTGGACTCGACATCGAGGCTCGAGCGAACTTACGCCGGCTCGCCGTGCGCAATGCCTGCGCCACGAGCACGCTTCCCCGCATCTCCAACATCGCGCTCACACGAGTGCTCACGGCACCTATCCTCGGCCGTTGACGTAGTGGTTCGCTCGCACGCGCGGATATGATCTCGACCGTGCCCACGGCGCTTGTGACAGGAGGGGCTGGATTCCTCGGCTCGCATCTATGCGAGGCGCTCCTGGCGAAGGGGATACGCGTGATCTGTGTCGACAACCTCGATACGGGCAATCTCCAGAACATCGAGCACATCCGCGACGACGATTTCGTCTTTCTCAACCACGACGTGACTCATCACATCGAGATCGACGAAGGCGTCGATTTCGTCTTCCACCTGGCCAGCCCGGCCAGCCCGATCGACTACGCTCGCCTGCCGCTGCACACGCTCAAGGT
>PMXT01000137.1 GCA_003170995.1 Actinomycetota bacterium
TACTTCTCGAAGATGTAGCCGAGAACGTCGGGGTTAATCTCGTTGTCTGTTCGGAGCGGGCGCTCATCAAGATGCCACTGGTAAGCATCAAAAAAGTCGAAGACTTTCTCGAAGGCCTCGTCGGCAATTTCTATGGCGGTGTTTTGTGCCTCAAGCTCGTGGACATCAAATAGGCCACCATTAAGGTACGGCACTTTGCCCAACAACTCATCCAGTGCGGACGTTCGGGGCCGTTGGCCGAGACCTTCGTGAAACAGACGAAGGAGGAAGTGACGGTAGAAGGAGAAGAAGTTATCCTTGCCGCTGCGCTGCTGCATGGCTCGTAGTCGGTTGCGCAAGTAGTCGGTGTCACCGTCGAGGAAGCCCTTCTTCTGGATGAAGTAAACGAACATGAGGCGATTCAGCATCACGGAGGCGTACCACTCACGATCCCCGAGAGACTGAATGCCTGTAACGAACTTGAAGAAATCGGCGTGCTCACTCTTGAACCGATCGTAGAAACGCTTGGTAACGCGGTCTACGTCGAACGCATGGCGAGCGCGACCAGCGACGGCCGCGATGGTAAGGCTGTCTTCCTCAGACAGCTCGAAGGCAAGAGCCTCTAGCTTCTGCGCCAGCGCCTCTCCTGACTGACTTCGATGGAACGAATGCTGTCGTGAGGCGGTCGGTCGACCCGGTTCTCGCCGTACCCATTGCCAGATCTGGGTCTCTTTGCCGCCGTCGGTGTAGATAATGATGTGCTCGTGCGCCGCTTTAGTCGCCTGTCGCTCAATCTTCGAACGGGTCGGATGGTTTGGGATCGTTCCGTTCGACGGAGCGCATAGAAATACCACCATCCCTCGTTTATGTGCGACCGGTGCGAGGCGGTACGTTGAGCCATCAACGGAAACCTCCACGGTGCCTGTAGGAGGTCTGTCCCAACCCAGCTCTTCGATAAAGAGACCATCGAAGTCGAACTCTTTCAGCGCCTGACGGATGCGGCCACGATCTGGAGGCATCGTATTATCGTCCTCCGCCCGAGTCGAAGAGGCCGAGTGAGCAGATAATCTGTGGTTCGTCGTCTGTGTCTTCTTCGTGAATCAAACAGAGGCGGCCTTCCTCTCTTAGCGTGACGACGAGCTCGGCCAACGTCTGGTCCGAGATACTGCTCTTCATCTGGCGGTTGAGCGTATCGGTGGCTACCTGCCGCAGCGGGTAGCGGTAGATCTCATCGATCGCGTTGAGAAGCTCTCGGGAGTCCCAAAGCGTCCCTTTGACTTCATCGGCGTATCGCTTAAGACGCTCATACGTCCTGAACCTAGCCCCGGATGGTCGGCCGAGCTGCCCGCCAACCGTCTTTTCCTCCGCAGCGATTAGCCCGGCGCCCTTCCGCACAAGATCGTGGTGATTATCGTGGCGTGCGATGGCTGGCGTCGTCGGCTTACATTCCGCTGCCCGCAGAATCGCGAGCTGAGACTCAGTGACACTTTGACCTTGTTGATTGACCCACGCGAGTGCGTCGTTTCCTTGGCCAGTCCTAACGTACACGAGGACGCCCTCCGGCTCTTCTTCTGTGCCCTTGTGAGCGCGCGTGGAATAGACGACGTTGGGTAGAGCCGGGATCGTTCGCTGTAGCGACGGATCCTCATCAGTCGCGTTCTTCCAGATCTGGTAGGCGTAGGAAGCGAGATCGACTTCAGTGTCTGCGTCACCATCGAGGATGCCGGCCTTCTCGTTGTACAGGTCGAGTATCAGCCCGTCGTTGTTGTCGTCTTCGAAGAATGCTTCATCGGTGCCGACGACTTCAGCCTGTTCGCGTAAGCGCGTGCGCACCCGGTTCCGTAGTTGGATGATCCGCTCTACCCCATCAGTCGGCAGGAACGAGTAGCAAGTGATCTGTTCGGCGCCCTGACCGATACGGTCGACTCGGCCCGCGCGCTGGACTAGCCGGATGATTGCCCACGGTAGGTCGTAGTTAATGATGATTGAGCAGTCCTGCAAGTTCTGACCTTCGCTCAAGACATCAGTCGAAATCAAGACACGTAGTTCATCCGTAGTAGGAATCGTGTCTCGCTTGTTGTTGCTCACTGGACTGAATCGCCAAGCGGTTTTCGTTGGATCNNCCTTCAAGCGACTCGATACCACGGCCGGCGAGCTGCTCCTGTAAATAGTCGACGGTGTCTGCAAACTGAGTGAAGACGAGAACCTTGTCGTCGCGGTGCTTCGTCGTGAGGAGCTCCGTGAGTGCCTGAAGCTTCGCGTCGTGCTCTGGGTCCCAAGTACCGCAGCTGCGCAGAACCTTGAGGATCGCGTGCGCGTCCGAGAGGAGGTCCCTTTCAAGGTCTTCGATGAACAGAGACGGCCGTAGCCACTTGAAGCGGTTTTTGAATCTCCCCGCGTACAAGTCGTAGATATCAGCCGCGCGACTCCGGTAGCTCGTCTCATCCGTAAGGCTCGCGGCGTTAGAGACCTCTGCTTCGTCTTGCGCAGTGTCGTCCTCCTGGTCGAGGAGTTGCAGGTTGCCGATCTCGACATCACGGTCGCCAATAGAAGCATCGAGTAGTTCCGCATCCTGCGTCCCTAACGGAACATCCAGACCGTTTTCGATCGCGTGAAGGAAGATGAAGTTGCGGAGGGCGTGCCGTTCCAACGATTGGATGAATGCCGGACCGCCACTCTCCAGACGCTTAAAGAGATTCGTCCTTGAGAAGCCCATAAGTCGCTTTCCCGCGCGCGACAGGCCGTCCAACACCTTCTCCTCTGATGGCGTGGGCGACTTAGAGGGAGAAGGGGCGACGTAGTTGCCAAGGCCATAGCGTGGCAGCGTGAGGCCGTTGATAGCATCGACGACGGGCTTTGACTGCAGTCGTCGGTACGGATCTGCTTCGTCATTGTCGTTGATGTCGAATTTGACTGTACGCGGACGCCGCACAGGGAAGTAGAAGGGCTCCCCCGTCTCGAACGTCAAGTACTTGCGGCCAGAAGCCGAATCACGCTCCGCGTAGTTGTCCTCGATGAAACTCCGAGTTCGGCGCACCAAGTACAAGCGCATGAGGTCCCGCCAGTCGTCTGGGTATGGGCTCTTTTCGAACGCGGCCAACGAACGCACGGCTGCCTGATAGCGGCGAATGAACTCCGTCTCTGTAAGCTCGCGGATGATGCGCTCAGGCCGCAGGCCGAGATCGAGATCGTCCGGTACGAACAGACGAAGCTGCGATGAGAGATCAAGGTAGCTCTTGTTGTACGGAGTGGCCGAGAGGAGGATGCACTTACTCTCGTTCTCTGCGATGTACTCCTGAATTGCCTTAAAGCGCTTGCCCTCGCGATTGCGCAAGTTGTGACTCTCATCAATGATCACAACGCGGTAGCGGCGCAGCTGCGGAAGCTCATTCATGGTGACGCTTAGCGACATCACTTTCGCGATCAGCCGGTAACGATCCACATAGTCCTGCCACATCGGAACGAGGTTCTTGGGGCAAATGATGAGTGCTTCGGTTGAATAGTCGTCCTGAAAGATCCGTGCTAATGCTGTGGCCATCAGAGTCTTGCCTAGTCCCACAACATCTCCGATGAGAACACCACCGCGCTTATTCAGATGATGGGCAGCGATTTTTACCGCCGCTGTTTGAAACTCGAGAAGGCTGTTCCCGAAATCGCGGGGAATACGGAACTCAGACAGTCCTGCGCGCGCTTCCTGGGAGAGATGATACGCCATCTTGAGATAGATCTGGTATGGCGACGGCGCTTCCTCCCCGGCCCAACTGTTATCGATGATTTCGGCCAGCTCGTCGGAAATGTCTAAACACCACCGGTCTTCCCACCGGTTTTGGAACCACTTGTCGAGCTTGTTACAAGCATCGTGGTCGAGCACGTCGACGTTGAGCTCGCCCTGCTTCGAGAGGCCTGCAAGTGTGAGGTTGCTGCTGCCGAGGAAGCCGATGATCGGGTTGTTTGGATCGGTTCTGTGGCAAAGGTAGAGCTTGGCGTGAAGGTGATGCCGCAGATACAGCTTGACGATAACCTTCTTCGCCTTGATCTGAGCGCTGAGACGACGCAGGCCCGCTTCGTCTGCGTTCGTCGGAGCCCCAAGGCTGAGTTGCTCTCGAAACTCTTGGGCCATCCGTTTTTTCAGCTTGAGCACGGTTTGCTGATCGAGGCCATCGTTCTCGGGCAAGAGACTGAACATGGCGCGAAGGTCGTCCTGAGGAAGTGTTTGCATTCCCACGAGCAGTCGAACGCAAGACCCGTCGCCGCCCGCCCAGGAGTCGATGAGACGGTCGATCTTCTTCCAGCCGCGAAGGTTGAAGTAGCCGACGGAAAAGTCCGCATGCTCGGAAATCTTGAGCGTGTCCTCAAGGGCTGGCAGCAGCGGCAAGTCAATGTTGTCGAAAATCCTCGGCACCGTTTACTCCATCATCTTCATAGCTTGGGACATCCTAGTTTGTAACAATTGTAACATCTATCGATATGTGCGACGATTTGCCATCAGCACGCAAGCCTTTGTACTTTGGCGCATCTTTAGCGCCTCTAATTGAGCAGGCGGCATCCCATATCCAGGACTCAAGTGATTTGTGAGACGCGGCACTATCCCGCAGCGCATCTACGTGCGAATTACTCATGTATGCGACCATCTCTCATTAGCTTTGATTATACGACAATTGATCGTATCCGTCACTCAAACGGCTTGATCTAATCGGTCGAAGCGCCTTTCCTAAAACGAGCGTATAGCGTTAAGCGTTAGTATTCACGCATCGCTGGACAGGTTTGCCGATGTGATACCAGTCGGCGATACTGTGTCGGTCTTGAATCTCTAATCGCTCCGTTCTCTAGTTCTCTATCCCAGTCACCGCTTATTAGGAAGCGCTGCGCTTGATCGCCTCATAGAGAAAAGACCAGTCCTTGGCTGTCTTAGGCTGCGCTCCGCGAAACTCGATCCGAAAGAGCATGATGACGTCCGACTCCGGCAGCCCCTCCTGCTCGGCGAACTCTCGCAGGGAATCGGGGATGTCGAGCAACTCAGCAGCGTGAGTCTGTTCGCCGAGGAGATCGCCGACGGTCACTCCGAGCGCTTCGGCGAGCTTGTAGACGCTCTGCCCGGACGGGCGCATCTTCTTGATTTCGGCGTCTTCGTTCTCGAGCGCTGACACGTAGCCTTTGGAGACGCCCGCTCGCTCGGCGAGCTCGGACAAGCTAACGCCAGCTTCCTCACGAAAGCGGCGGATATTCTGACCGATGGTCACTTGAACCTCCAGGTTCTAGGCAGAAGTCAGTAACGCGATGACGCGGTTCTGCCTTCGCCCGCCGGTGCGAAACGGGTAGGCCTTGGCGCTCAAACGTAATCGCGTCGCCTGCTCCTGATTGTCGTTGTTGAGAGTGAGCGTTCCGTCGATGCGCGCGTCCGCCGCGAGGGTCTGTTCGAGAACGCCCGACCGCAGAATCGCGTATGCGTTGACCGCTTCCGGCCAAACTCCCTGCCGGTGCACGTAGCTGACCACCAGGGAGGGTCGATCGCTACTCCCTAGAGTCGCCGTCGTCAGAGGCGGCTGCTTGGCGACCACACACATCGCGGGGCTGCTCCAGTGATCTACGGCGTGGATCGCAGTCGCCTCGAGGCTCGCCTGATATCGACGCGCCAGTAATTCCAGACCCTTGGTTGTCAATCCCGCCCAGGCCAGATCGCCCTCGAAGAAGAGCCCCGGAAAGAGAAGCTCCGCAGCCGCGTGGTTACTGAGCTGCTCCTTTGGCTGCTTTGAATTCTCGACACAGCGGAATTCCTGCGTCCCCGAATACCCCGGCAGGAGCGTATGGGCGATCTCGTGGAAGATTGTGAAGCGCTGCCTGATCGGGTGATCCTGGGCGCGTACATGAATGACGGAGCGTCCATTCCCGAGCTGCACGAGGCAACCCAGCTGGGCCAGCCTGCTGGCCTCTACGCCCACGATGCCGCGCAATCCCATTAGGGCGAGTGGATTGATCGGCGGATGGAGGCGGGTCTCGCGCACCAGACGACGGCAGGCGACAGAGAGAACCTGCCGATCGTTGAGCCCGGGCTCTTGTCGGCGGAGCTCGTCGAACAACGACATCTGTCCTTTAAGAGAACGCATCGTTCCTGATTGTTGC
The DNA here is from genome assembly GCA_003170995.1 of Actinomycetota bacterium. GTDB lineage: Bacteria > Actinomycetota > Thermoleophilia > Gaiellales > Gaiellaceae > Fen-549. The sequence continues at coordinate 6,100 of PMXT01000137.1, forward strand.
ACAACGCTCCGGATGTCGCTACTGTTCCGTACAGAGAACGCACTGTTCTCTCTGTGACATGGCGATCGCGTGTCGGCGCTCCAGCCGGCGCGAGAGAGGGGGAGCGGATGGTACACGTCTTGGACTCCAATCTCAATGGCTTCGAGCACGGCTTATCAGGCGTGCCCGCAGCCTGGGCGACCAGGCTCGCCGATGACGACGTCGGGCCGACAAGGGAGCCGATGCGAGCTTCAAGGCTCCGCGGTAAGGAGCGTGCCGTCGCTAGCCGCGAACGGCCACCACGTCAGCAACGGAGCGTTTCGCGTCGGCTGAGTTCGCGATCTCGCTCGAATCGTAGGGCTGCCTGATGGCCGCGACGAAGCCGAGGCCGAAACGAAGGAGCGCCGGAGACGGCGAACCGGCTTCAGCCCAAAGTCGGCGGCGCAGGAGCGAGCCCGTCGAAGTGCGACCGGAGACAGTCCGCGGTTCGGGCAAGAAGGCCGCTCGGCTCGACCTCGAGAGCACTTACCCGCTCGGCGATCAGACCGCCTATCAGGACGGACTCGTCGCCGCTCACGGTGAGGCGTTGAGCAACGAGCTGGAGCACGCCGCGACGCATAGAGGCGAACTCGCGGAAGAACTAGCAGACGTCGACTGCGAGCTCGGCTGGCGCGAAGCCGGGATCGAGAATACGAACGCGAAGATCGAGAAGACCGAGTGCAGGCGTGACTCGATCTCCAAAGCCGCGAGGGCAATCGGGGATATGCCGCTCGCCGCCTATGTCGCGCTGATGCTTCTCTTCTCGGGTTCTGAGTATCCACTGCTCAGGTTGTCGTTCACTAGGCTGCCCGTAGACGGCAGAACAATCCAGCTGATCTCGATCCTGGTCGGAATGATGTTCGTCGCGAGCGTGCACGTGCTCGGCCGCGTCGCCTCACGCGTGGTGTGCGCCGAAGGCCAACGAACTGAGGAGAGCCGAGACTGGCAGCTCCATCGGGCGATCCTCGTTGCGGGTGGCCTGGTGGTTACCGGAGCGGTTATTTGGCTGGCGATGCTCCGCGCAAGCGAGATCGCTGCGGTCAGTCGCGAGTTCTCCGGGCAGGGCATCAGCCATCCGACCTGGCTCGGCGTGGCACTTGGGCTTCTACACGCGCTCGTCCTGCTAAGCGCCTTCTACCTCGCGTATCAGCGTGCTCGTGGAGCGAACCTTCGTGCTATCGAGAAGGAGATCGCCGAACTCGAAGCCGAGCGGGCGACAGAGGAGCAGGCGCTAGAGACGCTCGAAAGACGCCGGGAGCGATTGCTCGTCCGTATCGCGACGCTAGATGAGCGAACGGAGCTTCGGCTCGAGCGGATCTTCCGCCACCACAAGCACGAGGAGGCCAACTACCTCGCCATTCTCAGGCGAGAGCTTGCTGAACCGCCAACTGCGATCAGTGACTGGGTCGCTGGCGGTGCCGTTGGCCGGCGGCGACGCCCGCCCTCAGGAGGGACCGCGTCCATCAACGGGCGTGGACTTCGGAATGGCAAACCGCCTGCGACCAAGCCGTGGACGACGGCGGCGAGACGAATCAAACCAGCCCTTCGTGACTCAGACAGAAAGGAGAACACGCCATGAAACAGCTCAAGATGATGACCCTCCTAGCACTGGTCGCAGCTCTCGTGACTGCCTCGACGGCATGCACGTTCTCGGCGAGGAAAGGCGGCTCGACCGGCGTCACGCAGCGGGTGGAGCTCGTCGATATCAGCCTCGATTCGACCAGGGCCGAGCGAGCGGAGGCGCTACGGATCCTCGGCGAGATGACCGATCTCGCCGCCGACGACCGGGGGTTGGTTGCTGCAGCTCCGTTTCAGTGGAGCGCTCTTGCCACGATCGCCTGGCCGATCAATCACCGCTTCAGTCCCGATCCGTCCGACCTGAATTCCTATTACCGACGCCTCGACCTTGCCCGGCAGGCCGAGCAGATGAAGCGGCAGGAAGAGGCGCTCTTTGCCCATCGTTCGAGCCGTTCGGGAACCGACATCCTCGGCAGCCTGCTAGCCGCCGGCGAATTGTTCGCCTCTCAACCAGCGGGGGCACGGACGCTCGTCCTCAGCTCGAACATGTGGGCATATAGCCCCTCTGATGGACTGAATCTGAAGAAACAGCCGCTGAGCCGTGCCCAGATCACTCGACTGGTCACCAAGCTCGCACAGGCCGGAAAGGTTGCGCAACTCCGCGGCGTCTGCGTGTACGTGATTGGCGCCGGACTCGATCCGGGCCGGCAGATACCGAACTCGACTCAGCTCAGCATGCGCGCCTTCTGGCGGGCGTACTTCGCCCGCACAGGCGCGCTCTTGCGCGCGTGGACACCGACCCTCGACACCGAGCCCTCGTGCTGAAGGCCGCCGCGTGAACCCCTCGAATCCGTGGTTTCGGTTCTGGGTCGGGATCGTCGCGGTGGCGATTGCGCTCCGCATCGCCTACGAGCTCGTGCGGCCGGTGCTGCCGTTGGTGCTCTTGGTGGTACTCGGGATCGGTCTCGTGCGCGCGTTTCGCTGGTACCGGGAGCGCTGGTAGCCAGTGGTCGCGGGGTGTCCGGTCGGTGTTGTGAAATCGTCCGTTTCTATTGACGTGCTGCGTAAACGCAGCGTTTACTGGAAGGCAGCTAATCGCTGCGTAAATGCAGCGCCACGGGATTCCCGTGGGCGGAGAGGAGGCGATCTATGAGTAGAACCTTTCATCACGGCGAGAGGCGCATCCGGGTGCGCGCGATCAGGCGCGAGGAGCCGGATCTGCGCAAGCTAGCGGGAGCGCTGATCGACCTGGCTCAAGCTCAACTCGAGGCGGACACTGAGCGACAGCACAAGCGGCGAAAGGCCGCGGAGCGAGGACCAAGCAGACGACCGGGCTCGAGGAAGGACGCTGCATGAGCCGGGTCGTGCTCAAGTGGTTCGAGCTTCGCTGGCCGCGCGAGGTCGATTCCGAGAGGCTGGTGAGCGTCTTTCGGATGCTCGCTGGTTCGAAGGTCGCGCCGGTTGTTATCGAGGCGATCGGGATCGACCGTGGTGTCGTTCACAGACTGGCTCTGCCGGAGGCAGCCTCGCCAATGCTGCTCGCTCAGATGCGAGCGGCAATCCCGGCTATCGGCTTCGTAAAGCTCGAAGGCCGGCCACCAGTCGAGATCGACCGGGCCGTAGAGATGCGCTTGAGTACCACGAGCCGACCGCTCGATACGAAGGGGTCGGAGACGGTCTGTCGTGCCCTCCTGACGGCGCTCGCCTCTGTGCGCAGCGGTGAGTCGCTAGTGCTTCAGTGGCAGCTGGCCCGGGCCGTCGCGCCGCTACCGGTCGGAAGCAGTGCCAGGGAACCGGAATCGGGGTCGCTTGCCAGCGATGTCTCGCGGATGCTCCTCGGTGGTTCTCCACCGCTCGACTCGGAAGCGCGCAGCGCACTTCGCGCCAAGCGCTCGCTTCCGGGTTGGCGAGTAGTCGGTCGTATCGGCGCACACGCAGACGACCTCCCACGGCAGCGTCAGCTCATCTCCCAGGTCGTCGGAGCGCTCCGCTCTGCAGAAACCCCCGGGGTGCGCTTCGTCATTCGAACGACGAGCCCGAGGAGTGTTAGCGACGCGAGAAGGCCGTGGCGGATTCCCACGAACTTGAACATCCGGGAGCTGGCGTCTGTGGCGGCTTGGCCGATAGGTGACACCGGCTCGCTCCCCGTCGCGCGTGAGGGCAGTCGTGTCCTCGCGCCCACGAAGACCGTTCCATCCAGAGGGCGTGTCCTCGGCACGTCCACCTTCCCCGGCCGCGAGCGACCGGTAGCGATCGGCATTCGGGATTCGCTGCGGCACCTGCACGTGGTCGGCCCGACTGGTGTTGGCAAGTCGACCGTGGAGCTGCGCCTGATCTGTCAGGACATCGAAGCCGGGCGAGCCGTGGTCGTCGTCGAGCCGAAGGGCGACCTCATCAGTGACGTACTGGCTCGCATCCCTTCCGGGCGCCAGAGCGATGTTGTACTGATCGACCCAACCGACCGTGAGGCCGTCGTCGGCATCAACCCGCTTGCCGCGAATCAGCACTCGGCCGAGCTCGTCGCCGACCAACTGCTCGGCGTCTTCCATCATTTGTACGCGGCCTCATGGGGGCCCAGAACTAGCGACATACTTCATGCTTCTTTGCTGTCTCTGGCGCGCACGCCGGGGATGAGCCTGGCGAATCTCCCGCAGCTTTTAGGCGATCAGAACTTCCGGCGCCGGATCGTCGGTCAACTCAATGAGCCGGTGGTGCTGCAGCCGTTCTGGCAGGGCTTCGAGGCCTGGAGCGAGGCCGAGCGCGTGGCGGCCATCGCCCCGGTTCTGAACAAGGTCAGGCCGATGCTGATCCGCTCGAGCCTGAGAGCCGTACTCGGGCAAGCTGCACCGCGCTTCGAGCTTCAGCAGGTATTCAGCGAGCGGAAGATCCTGCTCGTCAATCTCGCCAAGGGCTTGCTCGGGCCGGAAGCAGCAGCGCTGCTCGGATCGATCGTCGTCGCCCAGCTCTGGCAGGTGGCGCTGGAGCGAAGCGCCATCCCCGCTGAGCGCCGGCACCCGGTCTTCGTTTTTCTCGATGAGTTCCAGGACTTCCTGAATCTGCCGATCGACCTGGCCGATGCGCTTGCCCAGGCTCGCGGCCTCGGGATCGGCCTCACGCTCGCGCATCAGCACCTCGGACAGCTGGGCCCGCAGATGCGCTCGGCCGTGCTCGCGAACGCACGCTCGCGCGTGGTGTTCCAGCTTGCCGCCGAGGACGCCAGAACGTTCGCTGGTACCGACACGACGCTCTCGCCGGAGGACTTCCGGACGCTCGGCGCGTTCGAGGCCTACGCGCAGCTCGTCGCCCAGGACGCCGTGCAACCATGGCTGAGTCTGCGCACGGAACCGCCGACGCCCGCCACGAGCAATCCGAGCGAAGTGAAGGCGCTCTCTCGAAGCCGATACGCGACACCGCTTGCTCAGGTAGACGAGGAGCTTCGCCTTCTCCATGAGGGCGGTCGCGCGACCGATATCGGCCCGAGGCGGCGGTCAGGGGGTATCCGATGAGGTGTCCGGTCGCTCGTCCGGTCGCGTCGAGTCAGTTCTCGCGCATTCTGCTTAGCCAAGCCGAATTTCGGCGAGCAGCTGCGGGGACTGATTCGCAGTTTCTCTGCTTCCCTCTACCTCTGTGCGGTGCGGAGGTGCCGAGATGACGGGCGCGCCTCTGACCGAGAGGGAGATCCTAGAGATCCGGGAGCGGATCGGGGGGAGGGGGCTGGCCCTGGTGACCCAGGTATCCGACCTGCGTCTGATGAGCGGAGGACAGATCCAGGCCGTCTACTTCCCGAACGAAGATCACTCCAGCGGAGAAGCCGCCGCAAGGCAGTGTCGGAGGGTCCTGTCCCACCTGGTTCAAGCGCATCTGCTGACGAGACTCGAGCGTCGGGTCGGAGGAGTACGTGCTGGATCAGCCTCGTTTGTGTATGAGCTTGGATCAGTCGGCCATCGCCTTCTCGACCGCGAACGCCCGACACCTCGCCTATATGAGCCGAGCGCCGTCTTCGTCGATCATCAGCTAGCCGTCAGCCAACTTGTCGTCGATCTCGTTCTCGCTTCCCGGCGAAGGAAGCTGGAGCTGAAGACCGTCGAGGGAGAGCCGGACTGCTGGCGCAGGCTACCGACGGTAGGTCGAGCGCTCCTACGGCCTGACCTGTTCCTCGCCCTCGCAGCGAGGGAGTACGAGTACCGCTGGTTCGTCGAGGTCGACCGCGGAACGCATCACCGCCCAGCCATCCTTCGCAAGGCACGACTCTACGAAAGCTACTACCGCTCGGGAGTCGAGCAGGCCACTCATGGCGTCTTCCCTCGGGTTGTCTGGATCGCTCCGGACGAGCGCCGTACCGAGCGCCTACGCGACGTGCTCGGCGGCAGCGAGTTCACGCCTGGGCTGATGGTCGTGACGACGAGCGAAGAAGCACCGCTCGTACTCGCCGGAGGCAAGGCATGAGCGGCGTTCGAAACCGGATCCTGATCGGCGACATCCGTGAGCGCCTGGCCGATGTCCGGGGACAGAGCATCGACTGCGTGATCACCTCGCCTCCGTACTTCCAACTACGCGACTATGGAGTGAGGGGGCAGATCGGGCTCGAGCCAAGTGTCGAGGGCTGGGTGGATGAGCTTCGCCTCGCCCTGAACGGCCTCAAGCGCGTGCTAAAGCCGACCGGCTCGATCTGGGTCAACCTCGGCGACACCTACTCGCGACACTCGAAGTACGGAGCGCCGCCGAAAGGTCTCCTGCTCGCGCCTGAACGCTTTCTACTGGCGATGGCAGACGACGGCTGGATCGTCCGTAACAAGGTGATCTGGGCCAAGACCAACCCTATGCCGCACGCCGTGGCCGACCGGCTCAACAACGCCTACGACGTCGTCTACTTCCTGGTGCGCTCTGCCCGTTACTTCTTCGATCTCGACGCGATCAGGGTCCCGCATCGCTCCACCACGAAGGAGCGGCGTGGTCGCCCATGGCCGCCGGCGGGTGCCGGTGCGCCCTCCTGGGGCGAGAAGGCAGCGGGCAACCGCGGTCTCTCCGCGCTCAAGGCGAGGGGCGCGGTCGGTCATCTCCTCGGCAAGAACCCGGGCGATGTCTGGCAGCTCCCCGGAGCCAACTTCTCGGGCGCACACTTCGCGACCTTCCCGCCCGCCCTGGTCGAGATGCCCTTGCGTGCAACCTGTCCGGAGCTGATCTGCGAGGCCTGCGGCACGCCGTTCAGGCGAGTAAGCCGGATCCTCAACCACGAGGAGCGAGGACCGACTCGCCGCTACGACCGCGGCCCTCGCGTCCGGCGCTACGACCGCCGCTACTCGGTTGTGCGCCAACGCGGTCCGCTTCAACCGGGGTGCTCCTGCGGGGCACCGGCAAGGCCGGGAGTCGTGCTCGACCCGTTCTTCGGAGCCGGGACGGTCGCTGTCGTCGCCGAGCAGAACGGCCGCGACTGGCTCGGAATCGAGCTCAACCCCGAGTACGCCGCAATCGCAGAGGAGCGGATCCAAGCGGCACGCAAGAAGCGAGCTGCAGGTAGCTACGAACGAAAGGAGGTGACGTAGATGGAAGAGCAACCAAACAGAAAAGAGGAGGGCGAGAGCGAGCAGAAGGTCCAGCCGAGGATCTACGTCGCCAGCCTTTCCGACTACAACGAAGGGCGCCTGCACGGCGGCTGGTTCGATGCCGACCGCAAGCCCGAGGAGCTAGAGAAGGACATTGGCTTCATGCTCGCCTGCTCACCTGAGCCGGGCGCAGAGGAGTGGGCGATCCACGACTTCGAGGGCTTCGGGCTGGCCTACATCTCCGAGTACGAGTCGCTTGAGACGGTCAGCCGACTAGCAAAAGGAATCGCCGAGCATGGCCTCGCCTTCGCGGCCTGGGCAGCAGTTCAGAACAACGATGAGAAGGCGCTCGGCCGCTTCGAGGACGTTTATCTCGGCAACTGGGAGAGCCTCGAGGAGTACGCGGACGAGATGCTCTGTGGGCTCGATCTCGACGAGGCGCGAAAACTACTCCCAGAAGGGATTCGTCCCTATCTGGTGCTCAATGTCGAGGCATTTGCCCGCGACCTCGAGCGAAACGGCGACGTGATAACGGTGAAGGCCCCGGACGGGACGGTCTGGGTGTTCGACGGCCATGTCTAGGTCAACAGACAGGACTCCTGTCGTGGACTCGATGGCTGGACGGTGGACGGAAGACGCATACGAGCTTCTGTCCGCCGCAAAACCATCGAACCCCTCGAAAGGAGGGATGAGCCATGACCAAGGCTCAAGAGGTGTACGAGCGGGTCGAGGCATTGGTCGCCTCGGGC
>PMXT01000093.1 GCA_003170995.1 Actinomycetota bacterium
ATACTCAAACTATGACACACCCACATGGGTTTGTCAAGTCTTTTTGGAGGTATATATGAGAGCGCCGTGCTCTTGTTACGTCCGGTCTGGAGATGCTTTCTTCTCAGTCAGACACGGCCAACTTATCCATCTCTTCGGCGAGGTAAACGACCGCATGACAAAGACCATCCAAGAGGCCGTCGCGTCCGGGGCTGTCTACGATCGACTCCCAGGCTATAAAGGTTTTATCCGCTGTCATTTGCACGTTGGCACTTGGGTCGGCTGCAAGCACGCCGCTCGCCAACATCCTTTGCACCGTTTTCTCAATCTTGCCCGCCATCTCCGTCTCCCTCGGTTGCTTAGGCGGAGTATCTCACGGTGATGGGTTTGTCTAGTTACACATTGCCGAAACGAGCCCTGGAACTCGCGGTGGCTTCCGGCTAGAACCGGAACAAGCGCCTAAACGTGTGTTCTCTAGGTCGCGGACGCTCTGGAATAGGTAGGTCTTGCACTATCGCCGCTGGGACGTCGTAAGTCAGCCAGCGCGCAAGCTCAGGGTCGCGGAGCGCCGCCGCCGCCGTGCTCGTGCCGGCTCTTCTCAGCCCGGGCCAGTGTGCATCACTGGCGATCAGGTGCGCGTGCCCGGCGGCGATCAGCGCTTGTGCGGTCTTCCGGTTGCGGCGGCCCAGACGTCCGTCGACGGACGCTGCCGTCAACTGCACCAATGCCCCGGCCGCCACCAGCGGCGCGATTCGCGCCGAGGCTTCCTGAACCTGGGGGTTGCGCTCGGGATGAGCGAGGACGGGCGTGATTCCACGCTGCTTGAAGTTCCAGATCTCGGTCTCGAGCGAGAGTGGCCAGCCGAGATAGGGAAACTCGACCAACAGGTAGCGAGGATTGCCGCCCAAGCCAAGGCGGCGCAGCTCGTCGGCATCGAGGGCCTTTAGGCGAGAGATCGCGATCTCCGCTCCGCCGAGTATCTGCAGCTCGATTCCCTTCTCGCGCAGAATCTCGCTCAGCTCGAGAACGAGCCGCTCCATTGTCGCGGCGGCGGTCGGAAAGTCGTCACGCACATGAGGCGTGGCGGCCATGACCGTGGTGCCGTCGCGGACGGCGGCGATCGCTATCTCGACGCTCTCCTGAAGCGAGCGCGCGCCGTCGTCTACGCCCGGGAGGATGTGGGAGTGCAGATCGATCACAGTGTCCAATCTACAGGGCCGGCTTCTGGACCTACGATCGGCAACTCGGCTGCCGTTTCTACCGCATTCGAGATTGTGGCCTCGAGCTCTGCGACGAGTCTCTCGGCGCCTGGCGCCGCTTTCAAGAGGAGCCCTTCGGCGGCTGACAGCGTGCCGGCGTCTACGAGTTCTCTTCGCAGCTGCCGGGGAAACCGCCCGTGCTTCAGATACCAACCGTAGAACTTTTTGAGGAAGCTCTGAGCACGCCTCTCGCCAAGCTCGCGCACGACCTCGCGCATGAAGTGGATGAGCTCGGCTGCGACCTCCGCCTGCGACGGCTCCGGCTTCTCTCCACTCAGGATCTCACTCACAAGCCAGGGGTTACCCTGCGCTGCCCTGCCGATCATCACCGCGGCTGCACCGGCGGCGATCAGAGCGCGAGCCTGCTCGCAGGAACGGATATCGCCCGAAGCGATGACGGGTATCTCAAGCAGCGACGCGAGCTCGGCCGTGAGCGAGTGATCGGCTTTACCGCCGTACATCTGTCGTTGCGCACGAGGATGCAGGACGAGCGCCTGCGCTCCCGCAGCGGCGAGCCTGGGCCCAAGCTCGATGCACGCTCTCGAGCCGGGCTCGATCCCGCTGCGCAGCTTGACAGTGACCGGAACCGAGGTGGCTGTCGCCATCTCTTCGACGATCCGGCAGGCGAGCTGCGGTTGCTCGAGCAGCGCCGCACCGGCTCCGCTCGCCATCACCTTCCGTACCGGGCAGCCGAGATTGAGATCGACAATATCGGCGCCGGCCGCCTCGGCCATGCGCGCCGCCTCGGCCATCTGTATCGAATTCGAGCCGAAGATCTGCATCGCAAGGGGGTGCTCGTCGGAGCCGATGCGGAGGTAGTCGAGCGTGCGCCGGCTCCCGTGCTGAATGCCGGCGGCGCTGATCATCTCCGACCAAACGAGCCCAACCCCGAAGCGCCGCGCCTGACGGCGGAAGGCTCGCACACTGACTCCGGCCATCGGCGCGAGCACGAGCCGTGAGGGTATCTCCAGGCCCCCGATCTTCCAGTGCCGGCGAAGGTTGTGCTCCATGGTTCCCCTAGGTTAGAGCCCCTGACGAACGAAGCACGCCGCCGCCTGGCCGCGCTCGGCGGCGTGATGCCTCGTCCTCGGTTGCACCCGTATCTCCCTCGATACGAGTACTCCCTGCGTTCTTACCTCGCATTCACCGGTCGCGCCCAATCGACGGATCTTCACCCGTTAGTGGTTCTTAGCGTAGAAAATCGTCCTTGACGAGCGTCGCCGCTCGCGCTATCATGCGCGCCCGCGCTGGCGATAATGCCACGCGTTTTCTTTGTTCTCGCAGGAGGCTGTGGTGAAGGAAGTGATTCTCACTCCCGAGGGTTACGAGAAGCTCAAGAGTGAGGTCGAGTATCTCTCGAGTGAAAAACGGCGCGATGTCGCCGAGCGCATCAGAATCGCGCGTGAGTTCGGTGACATCATGGAGAACGCCGAGTACGACGACGCCAAGAACGAGCAGGCGATGCTCGAACACAGGATCGCGCTGCTCGAGCAGCGGATGCGCGACGCGCGTGTCATCGACACGAGCGAAGTCTCGGCCGATACGGTCTCGGTCGGCACGCGCGTGCGCCTGCGTGACCTCGAGGTCTCGAAGACGATCGAGTATCAGATCGTGGGCTCCGCCGAAGCCAATCCGGCCGAGAACAAGCTCTCGAATGAATCGCCGGTAGGCCGGGCGATCATGGGCCGCAAGAAGGGGGAGACGGTCTCGGTCGCCGCTCCGCGCGGGACGCTGAAGTTCAAGATCATGCAGATCAAGGCCGCCTGACCGAGCCGCATAGCGAGCGTTAGGCGCGAGAATGGTCGCGTGACTTATCAAACGCGTTTCAAACTACGCACTCCACCGCCTGGCCGCGCTCGGCGGCGCGCTGCGTTGTCCTCTCTATGAAGAAGGGGCGGGCGTCAATTGAAACGATCTTTTGAGGACGAGGTCGCAAGAGCGCTGGACGAGCTTCCACCGGAACTCGCCAAGGGACTCCGTAACGTCGCCATCCTGATCGAGGACGAGCACCCCGGAGAACCTGGCTTGCTCGGGCTCTACAGAGGCGTGCCTCTTCCCGAGCGCCGCTTTGCTGATCCGATTCAGCCCGACACGATTACCATCTACCGAGAGCCGCTCGAGCGGCTATACCCCGAGCCGGACGAGCTCAAAGGGCAGATCCGGATCACCGTCTTGCACGAACTGGCGCACTACTTCGGAATCGGCGAGGAGCGGCTCGACGAGCTTGGATACGGGTAGTCGCGCGGACTTGCGGTATCTAGCTAGCCTCGTCTTCCGCGCCGGGGCGCATGCAACCGATTGGATAGGGGCCCCACGCGCTCCAGGTAAAGGCGGCGGGCCAGAGGCGAGCATGCGAGTCGATTGCGAAACGCGTATCCGAGCGCCAGAACTCTGGCGTAGGAACGGCCGCGGAAGCCGCTACTGAGACCGATCCCGCCGTAGAGCTGCTCGATTCTGTCGGCGATCTCGAGCTTATAGGGCTGCGTACCGCCGAGGAGCTCGACGGTCGTGACTCCTTCCGCGGCCGATTGCTCGATGGCGGCAAGCAGGCTGAGTAGGCCCGGGGAGAAGCGGGCGTACTCTGGATCGAATGCCGCTCGATAGCAGAACATCCGTCCCGAGAGGACGAAGTAGTAGATGAAGGCGATGGGCTGGCCGTCGAGACACGGTGTCAAGACGCGAGAGACGCCATCTCTCGCGAGGTTTTGAGAGACATCGCGATGGAAGTCGATACCTTTCGGTGTTACGAATCCCGAGGTATCGAAGCGACCCTGCCAGCGCAGCGCGTGAAGCCGAAAGGCGTGCTCGAGCGCTGGAGCGAGCTCGTCTGGGGTCTTGGCGAACTCGAACTCGAACGTCCCAAGCCTGGCTAGCTTGCGCTGGATCTTGCGCCTCTTTCTCGAGTATCTCTCTCGGTGCTCGTGCTCGAAGTCGGGCGTGAGATCGAAGGCCGGGGCACAGACACGCGGCACGAGCCGCAAGTGCTCTCCGCAAGCCTTCACGATCACGCTCTCCGCGGAGATCATGAGCAGCGAGGCACAGTCGTGGCTCTG
>PMXT01000199.1:0-3142 GCA_003170995.1 Actinomycetota bacterium
CTCGGCGGCGCGATACTGCGTTCTCGACCGCGCCCGTAGCGCTGCTACGAACACTCCCTACATCCTTGCCTCGCATCCATCGATCGCGTCCGGCCAACGGGTCTTCATTCTGAAACGAGTTCATGCGCCCGCGTATATCTCTCATCGACAGCTTCAACTACGCCTTCCAGGGCGTCATTCACGCTGTCCGGACCCAGCGCAACATGCGCATTCATCTGCTCGCCGCGGTTGGTGTGATGATCGCCGCGATCGTCGTCGGCGTCACACGGATAGAGCTGATCGCGCTCATGCTGGTGATCGCTTTCGTACTCATCAGCGAGATGGTCAACAGCGCGCTGGAGGCCGCGATCGACGTGGCGACCACGAGCTTCGACCCGATGGCCAAGCTGGCGAAGGATATGGCCGCTGGTGCCGTTTTGATCTCGACCGTCACCGCCGCCGCGGTCGGCTTTCTCATCTTCGAAGATCGCATCGCCAACCCGAGCACGCACCTGCTCAACCGAGCCGAGCAAGCGCCCGCGTGGAAAACACTCGTGGCTCTGCTCGTCACGATCATCATCGTGATCGCGACCAAGGCGCTGACTCATCGAGGGACGCCGCTTCGAGGCGGCCTGCCCTCAGGTCACTCCGCGCTTGCCTTCGCGGCCTGGATGGCGATCACCTATCTGATTCCCGTTGGCCATCACCGTTTCCTGGTCTCGTCGCTGGCCCTGGCAATGGCAGTTCTGGTGGCGCAGACGCGAGTCGAAGCCGGCTTCCACTCCGCGCTCGAGGTCACCTACGGCGCCGTAGTCGGATCGCTCGTAACACTGGCATTCTTCCAGATCTTCACATGACAGGTCAACTGAAGAGCGGCTTCATTGCCGTCGCTGGTCGTCCCAACGTGGGCAAGTCCACGCTCGTCAACGCGCTCTGCGGCGGCAAGGTCGCGATCGTCTCGGACAAGCCGCAGACCACTCGTCGGCGCATCTTCGGAATTGTCAACGGGCCCGAGTACCAGCTAGTTCTCGTTGACTTGCCGGGGTTTCAACGGCCGCTCGATCTGCTCACCGAGCGCATGCAGCGCACGGTCGAAGGCTCGTTCGAGGACGTGGATGCCATTCTCTTCGTGCTCTCGGCCCACGAGAGAATCGGCGCCGGCGATCGCTTCATCGCCCAGACCGTGTACTCGCTGGGCGTGCCGGTGGTGATCGCGCTCAACAAGGTCGATCAGCGAAAGCCCGGCCATATTGCGGGCCAGATGAATATCGCCGCCGGCCTCGGCGCCTTCCATGCTCTTCATCCGATCAGCGCCAAGACCGGCGACGGTGTGTCCGATCTGCGCGACGAGCTGATTGGGTTGCTTCCCGAGGGCATCGCCTACTTCCCTCGCGACGAGATCACCGACCTGCCGCTCGAGCTACGCGTCGCCGAGCTTGTACGCGAGAAGGCGCTCGCGCTGACGCGGGACGAGGTTCCGCACTCGCTCTCGGTAGAGGTGGAGGAGATTGGCGAACGGGCGATCAGGGCTCGCATCCTGGTCGAGACCGAGTCGCAGAAGCAAATCCTGGTCGGGCGGGCCGGGCGAATGGTCAAGGCGATCGGAGTAAAGGCGCGGCCCGAGGTCGAGCAACTGGTTGGGCACCGAGTCTTTCTCGACCTCAAGGTCAAGGTTGAGCCGCGCTGGCGCCGCGACCAGGCGACACTCGAGCGATTGGGGATTTAGGGCCTATCCCAATAGGCTTGCACGTCCGAAGAGCCGGTTCCGAAACAGAACACTCTGCCGCCGAGTCCGGCCAGGCAATAGTGCTTCGTTTTATTAGGCGCTATTGAGCGTGCGTCCTTAGTCGCGCGAGCGCCCGCTCGTAGGTGTCGAGGAGCCCCTCGTCGACGAAGACGAAACGCACCTTCTCGATTCGCGGCAGGCGTTTGAGCGCCTCGATTGTCGCGGCCAGGGCGACCGGTGCGGCCAGTTCTGGCGGGTAGCCGTAGGCGCCGGTCGAGACCGCCGGGAAGGCGACCGTGCGGCAACCATGCTCGCGCGCGAGCTCGAGTGCCCGCTCGTGGCAGGAGGCGAGGAGTAGCTCCTCGTCGGCGCCGCCGCCCTTCCACACCGGGCCGACAGCGTGGATGACGAAACGCGCTGGAAGTCTGCCGGCGCCGGTAATCACCGCCTCGCCCGGTGCGCAGTAGCCGATCTCGCGGCACTGCGCCATGATCTCGGGCCCGCCGGCGCGATGGATCGCCCCGTCTACTCCGCCGCCGCCGCGCAGGCCGCTGTTGGCCGCGTTGACGATCGCGTCGACGTGCTCACTCGTGATGTCGCCGAGTGCGAGCTCGATTCGCTCGTTCGCCGCGGCCTGCGTCGAGTCGGTTTGCATTCCTCCAGGCTAATGGCTTTGTCGCGAAATCGACACTGAATCGGCACATCGAGGAGCGTCTCTCGCACTTTCGAGCCGGTACCGTGTAACGACCCCGCGGGTGGGTGGAAAGGCGGGGGGCGGCGGAACGAGGTTCCTCGAGCGTCGAGCCCGAGTTGGCCCGCGACCGCGTGTTCGCTCGGACAGTACGCGCGGCGAGTTTGCTTGTAGGCTTGTGCGATGCGCTATCGCAAGCTTGGTCGAACCGGACTCGAAGTTTCCGAGATCGGCTTCGGGGCTTGGGGCATCGGCGCGGACGCCTGGAAGGGCGCCGAGGACGAAACCTCGCTTGCCGCCATGCGTCGCGCGATCGAGCTCGGTGTCAACTTCATCGATACGGCCATCGCCTATGGCTTGGGTCACAGCGAGAAGCTGGTCGGGCAGATCAAGCGTGAGCACCCCGAGGTGATCGTCGCCACGAAGATCAATCCCGCGAATCAGGAGTGGCCGGCCAAAGACACAACTCAGGCTGACGAAGCCTTCTCGGCCGAGCATGTGATCGCACGCACCGAGCAGAGCCTGCGCAACCTCGGTCTCGAGGCTGTCGACGTGCAACAGCTCCACGTCTGGTCTGACAACTGGCTTGGCCAGGGCACCTGGCTCGAGGGGATCGAGCGGCTCAAGGCCGACGGCAAGATCCGATTCTTTGGCGTCTCAGTCAACGACGCCCAGCCGAGCTCGGTACTGAAGCTGGTCGAGACCGGCCTCGTCGACAGCGTGCAGGTGATCTACAACATCTTCGA
>PMXT01000199.1:3148-3447 GCA_003170995.1 Actinomycetota bacterium
CTTCCGCAACGACTACTTCAAGGGTACGCGCAAGGCCGAGGCGTGGGAGCGCGCGCAGAAGATCGCAGCCGATCTGGAGATGCCGCCGGAGCGGCTACCGGAGATTGCGCTTCGTTTTTGCCTCGCCGCCGAGGCGGTCTCGACCGTCATTCCCGGTATGCGTAGCGTCGGGCACGTCGAGACGAATGCCGCGGTTAGCGATGCCGATCCGCTCACACCAGATCAGCTCGAGCGCCTGCGCCTGCACCGCTGCGTGCACGACTGGTACCACTGAACACTCGAATCAGAATGACGACCTG
>PMXT01000199.1:3516-12615 GCA_003170995.1 Actinomycetota bacterium
TTCTTTTTGATTCGAGTTCTAAGCCCGGTGTAGTCAGCGCTCGCCGCTATTCGGGCGCCGGCTCGGCCGAAGGCGCGCACTCGCAGCCGGTGCGCACGATCGCAACCGGGCAGCGCGCGTGGTGCGCGCACTGCTGACTGACCGAGCCCAGCATCAGCTCGCGGAAGCCACCACGGCCACGCGAGCCGACCACGAGCATCTCGGCCTGCGCCGCCTCCTCGACGAGCACATTCGCCGACTGGCCTTCGCGCACAACCGGCTCGATCTCCACCGAGTCGGGTTCTTCTCTCACCACCCCGAGCACATCTTCCAGCACCTTTTTAGCGACGGTTTCGGAATCCTCTGCCAGGCCGGGAGGCGGCGGTGCCCAACCGGCCCCGTAGGCCGCCAGCGGCACGTGCCAGGCGACAACGATGCGCAACTTGACGTGCCGGATACGAGCCTCAGTAAGAGCGAACCTGAGCGCCGAACGCGAGCACTCGGAGCCGTCCACACCGACCACGATCATCTGGCGCCTCCTTCCTGCCGGAGAGGGTTTCGTCTTCCTTCTCGGAGTCTCTCTCGGCGACGGGCTTCGAGCAAGTCTCTCTCCACATCGTCATAGGTGTTAGAAAGGAGTGCGATGCAGCGGTTCAGTCTCAGCTTCACGGTGCTTGCCCTGGCCGGCGCCCTGTTCGTGCCCGCCGCCGGCTCGCAGGCTCAGGCGCCCTTCCGTTCCTCGGTCTCGCCGATCGGTGCGGCGTTTCGGGCGCAGATGACCTCCTGGCACAAGGGCTGTCCTGTCCCGGTCTCGGATCTACGCCTGGTCAAAGTCAGTTTCTGGGGCTTCGACGGCCGAGCGCACAAGGGCCAGCTGATCCTGCACAAGAGCTACACGAGACCGGTCGTGAAGGCGCTACGCACGCTCTACGGCGCCCGCTTCCCGATCCGGCGCATGCGACTGGTCGAGGCCTACGGCTCCAGCGACGATCGCTCGATGGCGGCCGACAACAGCTCGGCCTTCAACTGCCGCGGCGTCACAGGCTCGAGCTCCTGGTCGGAGCACGCCTACGGCCGCGCGATCGACATCAACCCACTCGAGAACCCCGAGGTTAGGAACGGCGTTGTCTCGCCGCCGGACGGGCGCAAGTACACCAACAGGAGCAAGTGGAAGAAGGGGATGATCCACTCGGGCGACAGGGTCGTACGCGCCTTCGAGGCGGTCGGCTGGCACTGGGGCGGCTACTGGCACTCGCTGAAGGACTACCAGCACTTCTCCTGGAACGGGCAGTAGGCGGTGCAAGCGGAATGAGCTCTGCAGAAGAATCACTACGAAACCGGCGCCCCAGAATGCGGCTGAGGTTCTGCAGGTGGATTCTTGCCGGAGTCTTGCTCCTGGGTGGGGGGCTCCTCCTTTATGGTCTTTTCGCGGGGAGACATCAGATCCGGATTCTCGGAGTGATCATCTTGTTGCTGACTGTCGCTCCGATCGCTGTTGTTTTGGTGCTAGAAGCGCGGGCCGAGGGAAGGTCTCCGAGCACGTGCGCGCAGTGGGCTCGATTACTCGGACGCCCCGTGTTCATACTCGGGTTTGGGCTCTGGTCACTCGGATATGCGCTCGATCTGCTCTGGCTTGAGATAGCGGCGATGCCTATCTGGTTTGCTGGGGCGATTGCGCAAGCTACATCTTTGTCTTCGAGCAGCGAGAAACGGAAATCGACTCTCTGATCACCTGTTAGGCTCGCCCAGGCAGGTTTCTACAAAAGACAGGGGGGTTTTCCGTGGGTACTAGATTACGACGTTTGTCATTCATTGTGTCCAGCGCGATCGCGGTGGCGTTCGCCGTCATTGCCATGACGCCGAGTCTGGCTCCCGCCGCTGGTGGTCCGGCAGGGACACCAGCCACAGGAGTCGGCACGTCAAAAGTGCCGCCCAATCAGGATCGGCTCCTGGCTCTCGCCGACAGAGCCAGGTCGGTAATGCCCAAGTTCACCGAAGTCGCCATCGACCTCAAAGCCAACAAAGTCGATGTCTACTCGGTTCCATGCGCCGGGTCTACGATCGCCAAGGCCCTGCTCGGTCTTCTCGCTCCGCACACGTACCGCTTCCACGCCTCTATTGCGACCAAAGCGGAGATGGACGCAGCTCAACAGGCTGTCGCTGCCCAGCTACCGAGCCTGGCGAAGAGAGGCATCCGCGTGAGCGAGATCGATCGCACGCTCAGCGGCAAGATCGACGTCGGCTTCTCGTCTGCGAACGACAAGACCGCCTGGGCCTCGATTTCTCGGCTTGTTCCGGCCGGCCGAGCCACGTGGCACCACCAGGCACCTCATCGCTCGACCCAGCTGGCCTGGTACCGCTACCAAGACGCGGCGGCCTGGTATGGCGGCGACGGGCTGACCAACTCGGGACTCACAGTCGCCTGTAGCTCGAGTGTGCCGATCAAGGTCAACGGTACGAGCTACGTGCTCACCGCCGCTCACTGTGGTAGCACGCTCTACAACAACATGATCAAGACATACAAGATAGGGGGGAGTTGGCAAGATCCGGCCAACTGGCTACGGACCTCTGGTAGTGGGTACGAGGGCCCGGTGGCATGGAGCGATCCAATGGGCCAACAACCTTACTCAGCTACCTCTGACACCGAGATCATCAATGCCCGCTCGGGGGGCTATGTATTTACGGGCTCGCCCTTTTCAACAACCTATGTACACCAGGTGGGCATCGGCGGCGAGACGATCGGCAAGTCCGTGTGCACATCCGGCGCGTTCTCGGGCGAGATCTGCAACATCCTGATTTCCTCGATAGGCAATTTCTATTGCGAGGGCGCGAACACTTGTGTGACGGTCACCTGGGGACAGAGGTCGGACGGCACAGCCGCCGCCGGCCACGGCGACAGTGGTGGGCCGGTATACAGCTACTCCGGGTCGAACGTCTACGCCCAAGGCATGATCGACGTCGGCTATCCCGGCACCGAAACGACCTGCCCCAACTACAGCTACTGGGGTGACTCGCCGCGAGTCTGTTACAAAAAGATGGGCTGGATAAGCATGGCGACCATCCAGGCGCGCTGGAGCTCGCTGAGGGGCTTCACGATAACGGCCAACAGCTGATCGAGGCCGGTTGCACGAGCCCGCTCGTCCTCTGGATGAGCGGGCTCGTTTCATAGCTGGGCGGTCGTGGATATCGAAGGGTGTGTTGAGCAGCTGCGCTAGGCTATCGCTCGAATCGGAGTCAGTTGATGCGCGTTTTCTTCGTTGCGTACCGAGTGAAGCCTGTCAGCTGAAGCGTTCGAAACTCATCCCGGCCTACGAGAAGAGGGTTCAAAAGGTGGCGCTGAACGCGAAGCGGATTCTGGTCGTAGCTCTCGGCGTTGTTGCCGTGGCACTCGCGTTGCCTGGCTATGCGAGTGCGAGCTATGGCTGGCCCCTCAAGCCTTTCAATCGGGCGCACCCGGTGCGCGGGCAGCTCAACGATCCGAGGAATAACGATCTTACATTCGACTCCGCGAGTAGCCGCTCGTTCCACCAGGGTTTGGACATCTCCGCGCCGGACGGCACGGCTGTCTACGCGGTGGCACCAGGCCGCGTCCACTACAAAGACCCGACCGCCCTCGCCGTTCGTGGCAAGAATGATGCCGTGATTTTCGGCTACTGGCATATCGTCCCGGCCGTAAGGGACCACGAGATCGTGAAGCTGCACCAACTGCTCGGCTATATAAATGTGGGTTATGGGCACGTTCACTTTGCCGAAAAGCGAAATCGTTGGTTCGTCAACCCGCTCCGGCGCGGCGGGCTCACGCCATACACCGACACCACGCCGCCGACCATCAACTCGATCTCGTACTACGACGGCGCCTATCACGACCTCTCGGACACGACGCTGTCAGGAGCGGTGAGGATCACCGTCAACGCCTACGACACGCCGCAGCTCGTATCGAACTGGCCTTTGGCGGTGGTTACGCCTGCGTGGATCGGCTGGCAGCTATTCAATGCCGACGGCCAGGAGATCGAGACCGGAGACTGGGACTTTCGCTACGTGCTCTGTCCTCTCAACCCGACCGACGTTTTCGCGCCAGGCACGCGTAAAAACGGCTCCCACACCGTCGCCAGCTACAACTACTGGATCGGAACGGATTGGGATACCAACCTCATCCCAGACGGCAAGCACTGGCAGATCGGGGGACCGGAGTGGCTTACCACGCTCGTCCCAAACGGCACGTACCGACTGGTCGTGACCGTGGCCGATACACGCGGAAACGAGTCAACCAAGACCGTCAGCTTCACCGTAGCCAACGAACCGGCGACCAGTAACCCGGCCTAGCCGGCGTCTGCAACAGCGCGGTGGTCTTCTCCAGCGCTGCCTCATGACTCTCCACGACCGGCGCCTCCAGGGGCGAGAAATCATTCCGTGCGTCGATCACGGCCGGCGCGTTCATCGGCCTTCCTGTCCAGGTCGCCTCGAGCGCGATGGCCGGTCTCAGCGAACTCTTAGCGAACGGACGAAGGCTCGCGTTCGTCATAGATATCGAGAGGTATATCACGATGCCACGAAAGACCATCCTCACTCCAGCTTGCGAGAAGCGGGTTTTCGAGCTGGCGCTGAACGCGAAGCGGATTCTGGCCGTGATTCTCGGCGCCGCCGCCGTGACGCTCGCGCTACCGGCTCTTGCGAGCGCGAGCTACGGCTGGCCCGTCAAGCCGTTCGGTCAGGAGCACCCGATACGCGGTCAGCTCAACGATCCGCGCATGAACAGCCCCGTCTTCTACTCTTCGAGCAGCCATACGTTTCATTTCGGCGTAGACATCGCGGCGCCGGACGGCACGGCCGTCTATGCGGTCGCGCCGGGTCGCGTCCACTACGTGAACCCGAGCGACATCTCTATTCGCGGCACCAAGGGCACGTCGAACTTCGCTTACTGGCACATCCGCCCGATCGTGAAGAACGGCAAGAGCGTGAGGCTGCACGCACTCCTCGGCTACATCGAGCCGGAGCGTGGGCACGTCCACTTCGCGGAGAATCGGAACGGTCACTACATCAACCCGCTTCGGCGCGGTGGGGTCACGCCCTACACCGACACCACACAGCCGACCATCGCTTCTCTCTCCTACTACGACGGCACCTATCACGATCTCACGAACGCGACGGTGTCGGGGGCGGTGAAGCTCACCGTCAACGCTTTCGACACGCCGCAACTCGTGTCGAACTGGCCCTGGGCGGTGGTTACGCCTGCCTGGATCGGCTGGCAGCTATTCGATGGCAACGGCCAGAAGATCAAGACCGGGCACTGGGATCTCGGCTCCGCACTCTGTCCTCTCGATCCGCTCGAGGTCTTCGCGCCGGGCACGCTGAAAAACAATTGGTACGGCGCCGGTAGCTACAACTACTGGCTGGGGCAGGAATGGGACACCACTCGTGTCCAGAACGGCACCTTCTGGCTGGTTGTGACCGCCGCCGACATACGCGGAAACGAGACGACCAAGACCGTCAGCTTCACCGTCGCCAACGAACCGGCGACCAGCACCCCGGCCTAGCCGGTCTGAAGCCGCCCGACTCGATCAGCCGCTTTCTCCTGGACGGCGCGTCGGTATAGTCGGAGTGCAGCGCGATGAGGCTCGCGCCTAACCGTCCCGTTCCTCGGGTCTGATGGCCTCTACCAGGTACTGGCTGGCGGTTGATAGGAGGTCGATCAATGGATGCGGTCCAACTCGCGGCAGTTCTCGCGGCAGTGGTTCTTCTTGCAAGCGTGCTCTCGGTCGAGCTGGGCATAACGGTTGCCCTGCTCGAGTTGACCCTCGGCGTGGTTGCCGGCAACATCTTCCACCTCGGCAGCGCCGGCTGGCTCGACTTCATCGCCGCCTTCGCATCCGTCGTCTTGACGTTTCTGGCGGGTATGGAGGTCGACCCCGCGTACATGCGCCGCCGCTTGTCCGCGTCGGTCGGCATCGGGGCTGTTTCGTTCCTGGGCCCCTTCATCGTCGTCTCACTCGCCAGCTACTTCCTGCTCGACTGGACGGTGCGCGCATCTCTCATTGCAGGTACCGCGCTCTCCACGACCTCGCTGGCGGTGGTCTACGCCGTCCTGGTCGAGCGAGGACTCACCGACACGAGCATCGGCAAGCTCTTGATGAGCGCGACCTTCGTCACCGACCTGTGCACCGCGCTTGCGCTCTCGGCCATCTTCATCAAGCCCAACCTCTGGTTCCCGGTTTTCCTGGTCGTCTCGCTCGCGCTCATCCTCGCTCTCCCGCGGGTCGCGCCCTGGTTCTTCGGGCGCTATGGCGACCGTGTGATCGAGCCCGAGATCAAGCTCGTCTTCCTCTGCCTGCTCGTGCTGATGGTCATCGCTGATGCCTCGAACGGGCATGCCGTTCTACCGGCATTCATTCTCGGGCTCGTGATGAGCCGGCACTACAGCGAGCACCGGGAGGAGCAGAAGCGTCTGCGCGTCGTCGCCTTCGCCTTCCTGACGCCGTTCTTCTTCATCAAGGGCGGGATGAATGTCTCACTCGGCGCCGTCGGGGCCAATCTCGGCCTGCTCGGGATCCTTCTGGCGGCGAAGATGCTGCCAAAGCTCGGGCTCATCTATCCACTAGCGCGCCGCGCCGATCGGCGCCACGGCACCTTCGCTACGCTCTTGATGAGCACCGGGCTCACCTTCGGCACCATCTCTTCGCTCTACGGGCTCAACGCCGGCATCATCGACAAGACGCAGTTCTCGCTGCTCGTCACCGTCGTCGTCGCCTCGGCCGTCGTGCCCACGGCCATCGCCGAGCGCTGGTTCCTCCCCAGCGCCGAGCGTGAGCAGGGAATCGACAGGAAGCACGCCGCCGCGGAGAGCGAGGAGTACGTGTAGCCGAAGCGACACAGATTCGTCACGAAGCTGACGCGATCGGCTGCGGGTGCTCTCGATAGCGTCTTGCGGGTTGTGCATCCGAGGCGCCAACGAAACCCGCAAGCTCGGTGCCCGCGCGTTCGCGATCCTGGGCTGACAGCGTTGATCGAAGCGGCGTGGGCGGCGGGTTGGTGGTGCGAAAGCAGGTTGAGCGGGCATGTGACGTGCTACTCACCGGACGGCTCGGCGATGGTGCTCGTCGCGGGCACGCCAAGCGACCGCCGTACAGTCTCCAACACGCGCGCTGCATTGCAGCGCGCCGGTCTTGCGATCTAAGGTGGTTGGTATGAACGAGATGACCGAATACCGCTGTGAAGTCGGGGTCGTGCTCGGCGCCGCCGCCTCCGAGGAGGAAATGGCCGCCATGACTGAGACCGCGCTCGAGCGGCTGCTCGGCAGCGAGAGCGCCCGCGAGTTGGCCTCGGGCTTCGTCGTCTCTGCCAATCTCGAGCGCCCGAGTATCGATGTCGACTTCACGATCGAGGCGGAGTCGGAAGCGGACGTCTACCGCAAGCTCGGCCTCCTGCTCCCGTGTCTCACCGAGGCGCTTCCTTCGCTCGAAGGGGAGCCGGTGGGAGCTCACCTGCGCCGGCTCGAGTTGGCGGCGGTATAGCCGGAAGCCTGGGAGAACTGGTAAGTGAGCAGAAAGTACGAGGAGCTACGGAACAAGGTTCGCGCGCGCCCGGGCGCAGCAGAGCGAATCGCCGCTCGCGTCTCCGAGCTGGAGCGCGAGGCATCGCTGGCCGAGATCCGCAAGGCGCTCGAGCTGACCCAGCAGCAGCTCGCCGCCTCGCTCGGGCTCACCCAGCCGGGAATCAGCCGGATCGAGAACGAGACCGACCTCTTCGTCTCGACGCTGCGCAACTACGTCGAGGCGCTCGGCGGAGAGCTCGAGATCGCCGCGGTCTTCGAGGAGATGAGAATCCCGATCTGCACCTTCACCTCGCTCGCCGAGGAGTCGAACGCAGCTTGACCCTTGTCCATCGCGGCCTTTCGTGATGAGGTTAGCGCGTGGCTAAGACTTCGGCTCAGAAGAAACTCGCGAGGGGCGTACAACAGATCAAGAGACTTCAGCGTGAAGCCAAAGCCTTTGTCAGTTCGGAGCCTTATGCCTTCGAGATCGAGTCTGAGCGTCGCTCTCCGAACGAAATCCTCTATCGCTGCTTCGCCATCGAGCGGAAGGCACCGCCGCGTAACTGGTCACTCCTCGCCGGAGAAGCCATACAGAACGTCCGCTCCGCTCTCGACCATGCTGTCTGGACGGCTTGGCGTGGAGTCGCGACCAATACCGGCGATGGGAACCACACCCAGTTTCCGATCTGCGACGATCAAGACTCCTGGAAACGAAAGCAGTGGCAACTCAAAGGCGTCCCCAGTCCTGTGCGGGCAGTCGTCAAGCGTGCGCAGCCATACGAGCGGGTGCCCCAGGCACCAACTTCGGCGTCCCTGGCGAACCTTCGAACGCTCTCCAATACGGATAAACACCGAACGCTCGCGACATTCGCCAGCATCGTCTGGTTCGAGACCGTGGGCGTGTCGTTCGGCGCGACAATCGACGAATGGGATGTCGCCGTAGGGAAGCGGCTGGGCAAAGGTAAGACACCAATCTCTTCCTTCCTGGCCACCTCTGGTAGTGGCGTACTTAGTGAGGTGAACGTGAAGCCAAGCTTCGCCTATAACGTAGGAATCGAGGCGATGCCACTCGCAACCCTCGCACAGATCGCCCAAGTGGTCTTCGAGATCCTCACCGAGATCGAGACCGGAGCGCGCCCGCACCCATTCGCGACGTATCCGCTCTAGGTCGGACTGCCACGCCTGCTTGCCACGCGCTAGTCGTGCCTGTGGTGTCAAGGGATAGTTACCCGACCCCTTGCAGGAGAACACATGTTCGTGTAGAACATATGTTCGCAATGATCGCCTGTCTCCTCATTCCGGGCTTCGAATTACGGGCGGTTCTGGCGGGGCGGCCGGAACTCCAAGGACGGCCACTGGCGCTCGAGCCACTGCCAGGCAGCAACAATGGAATCGGGCCGGTGACGGCGGCGGCAGAGGCCGGGGTGAGGCCGGGGATGCGCCTGGGGGAGGCGCTCTCTGTGTGTCCACGACTCTGTCTGCTGGAGCCCGATCCGGCCCGAGTTGAAGCCGAGTGGGAGCACCTGCTGCGGCGGCTGGAGGACGTCGGCATCGCCGTCGAGCCCGAGCAGCCGGGCTGCCTCTACTTCGAG
>PMXT01000049.1:0-3956 GCA_003170995.1 Actinomycetota bacterium
GATGACGCGAACGGCGATCTCGCCACGGTTGGCGACTAGGACACGTGAGAACATTCTTCGATCAGCCTCTGAGAAAAGACGGTCTAGCGCATGGAAAGGCTGCGCCGGTCTGCCACTCTACTCGTTGTACTCGCGTAAACGAGCCGCAGGGTCGATCAGTAGTTGTCCAGCGGCTTGTCGCTGATCGGCTCCAGCTCGAGCAGAATATCGCTGAATTGCACCGGGTCGCCGTCCTCCTTGCAGATCCGGCGCACGATTCCACCCTGCTCGGCCTTGACCTCGTTCATCAGCTTCATGGCCTCGAGGATGCAGAGCGTCTGGCCCGGCTCCACCGTCTCACCGAGCTGAACGAACGGAGGCGTGCCGGGATTAGGCGAGCGGTAGAAGGTGCCGACCATCGGCGAGGAGACGGCGATCATGCCCTCGGTCGGGCGCATCTCCGGCGTGGGCTCGAACTCGGCCGAGGCAAGCGGCGCCGACAGGGCGGTTGCGCGCTCGGCGCCCGAGCGAACGGTGACGCGCATGTCCTCGTCCTCGATCGTGACCTCCGAGACGCCAGTCTCTTGGACGACGTGGATGATGTCTCTGATCCTCTCGGCTCGATCGCGCTCGATCGCGCCGCCGAAGAACGCGAGGTCGGGCGAGGTACGGCTGCGAATGGCGCGCAAAAGCGGCTCGGCCTCCTGATCGAAGAAGCGCAGCAGCAGCACTTCCTCGTCGCTGGCCGCCAACCCGGTGGCGCGCTCGCGCAGCTCGTCGAGCGTGAGCTGCGGCTTGGGCTCGGCCGCCTCGGAGGAGCGCAGCTCGATCGCCCGCTTGACGGTCGGATCGATCTCCTCGGGCGTGTGACCATACTCGCCGCGCACCAGCGGCGGCAACTCGTCCACGACCGTCTGGTAACGACTGGCCGACAAAACGTGGATCAGCGCTTGCCAGCCGAGAATTTGGACGGTCGGAGAGGCGAGCGGCGGCGAGCCGAGCTCCTGGCGAATGCGGTTCAGCTCGTCGAGCACGTCGTCGAGCAGATCGGCCGCAGAATAGGTCTGGAGGTGCGCGTCGAGCGCCGCCACGATCCCGGGCGGGAAGCCGTACTCGGCGGCGCGGGCGGCGATCCTGGGCGCAAGCGGGGCGATCAGCTCGTCGCCGATGTGCTCGTCGACGAGATCCGAGGCCTGCCAGAGCACCTCGGCGTCTACCTTGCAGTCGAAGCCGAGCCCGGAAAGGGTCTGCGCCAGAACCTCGCCCGGCGCCCTGTGCAGCGTGAGCGCGATCGGGTAGATCGAGCAGGCAATCAGCTCGGCTCCAGCCCTGGCCGCCTCGATCGAGGAGGCGAGCGCGTTTCCGCAGGCGCCCTGGCAGTAGACGGCGACAGGGAGTCCGCTCTCGGCCTTCAGCCGCTCGACCAGCTCGTGCGCGCGGTTCGGCGGCAGCGAGCCGGTGGGGTCGTGCAGGACGACGCGGGCGGCGCCGATCGCGGGTAGCTTGCGCGCTTGCTCGAGCAGCAGCTCGGTCTCGCCGGCCCGGCCGGGGCTGTAGACGAGGCCACCTTCCAGCTCCTTGCCTGCAGCGAGCACGGACTCGGCCGCCACGCGCAGGTTGTCGACGTCGTTCAAGGGATCGTCGAGCCGGAAGATGTCGATACCGTTGGCCGCCGCGCAGGTGATGAAACGGCGGATGACGTCGTCCTCAACGGGGTGCGTACCGACCAGGAAGCGGCCGCGCAGCGCCATCGCGAGCGGCGTCTTGGTGCGCATCTTGATCGCGCGGATGCGCTCCCAGGGGCTCTCCACGCCGCGCCTGACCGCCGCCTCGAAGCAGCCGCCACCGGATACATCGAGATAGGCGAAGCCGGCTCCATCGAGCAGCTCGGCGAGCTTATAGAGGTCACCGGCCGGAACGCGCCCGGCCAGCGGCTCCTGGCCGAGCAGACGAATCGAGGTGTCTACGAGCGCGGGCATGGTGCGTTGGGGAGCCTAGTCGATCACGCTCAGGAGCGTGATCGACCAACGAAAGAGCGGCGACCCTCGCAACTGACGATTGCGGCGATCCCTTTCTGATTGTGCATCAAGCAGGCGGCTAAAAGCCGATTTCGCTAGGCCTGCACGCCCGCGGCGGCTGATCCGCGGCGCCAGCACCCGAAGGGCCGGCAACCGCACTACCAGTGCGCCTTCACAACCCTGCGGCCTCTGGAACTCGCCTAAAAACGAAGCACTCCATCGCCTGGCCGGGCTCGGCGGCGCGATGCGTTGTCCTCGGCCTCGCCCGTAGCTTTGGCTACGAACGAGGCGCTGCGTCCTATCCTCGCATCCACCGATCGCACCCAGTCGGCGGGTCGTCATTCCGAGGCGAGCTCTTGGCATCCACGGCTTGACCCCCTCGAACGCATATCCCGACCGAAATAGGCTCTAAGGCAGACCGACTACGTCGACCGGAATTGCGCTCATATGCCCCAGCTCTCCGTTGCCAAGCTGACCGGAGTTGCTGGGGCCCCAGCACTTGACCGTGTGGTCGGAGAGAAGCGCGCAGCTGGCGCTTACCTGGGTGGCGATCGAGATCCCACTCACCGGTACCGGGGTCGGGCTGGCATCGTAGGCGCCGTTCCCGAGCTCGCCGTCTTCTCCGTCTCCCCAGCACTTGATCGCGCCGCCGGAGATAAGAGCGCAGGTGTGGAAGCCGCCGGCGGTTACCTGGGTGGCGGTCGAGATCCCGCTCACCGAAACCGGGATCGAGCTGTCATCTAGCGGGACAGAGTGGTCATCGTAGTTGCCGTTCCCAAGCTCGCCGTAGACGTTGTGACCCCAGCACTTGATCGCGCCGCCGGAGAGAAGGGCGCAGGTGTGCATACCGCCGGCGGTTACCTGGGTGGCGGTCGAGACCCCACTCACCGGTACCGGGGTCGGGCTGTTGGTCGTCGTGCCGTTCCCAAGCCAGCCGTAGAGATTGTCTCCCCAACACCTAACAGTGCCGCCGGTGAGAAGGGCACACGTGTGGTCGCTGCCGGCGCTGATCTGGGTCGCGTTCGTGATGCCGCTGACCTGGACCGGGGTCGGGCTATTTTCGGTCGTCGTGCCGTTCCCAAGCTGGCCCTCCCAGTTCCAGCCCCAACACATAACCGTGCCGTCGGAGAGAAGAGCACAGGTGTGGCTAAAGCCGGCGCTGATCTGGGTCGCGTTCGTGATGCCGCTGACCCGGACCGGGGTCGGGCTATCGGTCGTCGTACCGTTCCCGAGCTGGCCGGCCCAGTTGTCTCCCCAACACACGACCGTGCCGCCCGAGAGGAGCGCGCAAGTGTGCTGGCCGCCGGCGCTGATCTGGGTGGCGTTCGTGATACCGCTTACAGTGACCGGAGTCGGGCTTGTGTCGAGACCTTGGAAGTCTGTGGCGCCATGATTCGTCACCCCGTCGCCAAGCTCGCCGTCGCCGTTGTAACCCCAGCACTTGACCGTTTGATCGGAGAGAAGGGCGCAAGTGTGCAAGCCGCCGGCGCTTACCTGGGTGGCGTTCGTGATCCCGCTCACCGAAACTGGGACGGAACCGTGGGCGTTGAGCACACCATCGCCAAGCTGGCCGTAGTAGCTGGAGCCCCAGCACTCGACCGTGTGATCGGAGATGAGAGTGCAGGTGTGAGAGCCGCCGGCACTGATAGAAGTAGCGCTCGCGATCCCGCTTACCTGAACAGGCGTCGAGCTCGAGGTTGTCGTGCCGTTCCCGAGCTGGCCGCCTATTCCGGATCCCCAGCACTTGATCGCGCCGCCGGAGATAAGGGCGCAGGTGTGGGAACCGCCGGCGCCTATCTTTGTGGCGTTCGTGATCCCGCTTACCTTGACCGGCTTCCGGCTACTGGCAGTCGTGCCGTTCCCGAGCTGGCCGGTGTTGTTGAAACCCCAACACTTGACGATCCCGCCCGAAACGAGGACGCAGTTGTGCCGCTGCCCGGTGCTTACCTGGGTGGCGTT
>PMXT01000049.1:3985-12546 GCA_003170995.1 Actinomycetota bacterium
CGTGCCGTTCCCGAGCTGGCCGTGTTCTCCGTATCCCCAGCACTTGATCGTGCCGCCGGAGATGAGAGCGCAGGTGGTGTTGTTGCCGGCGCTGATCTGAGTAGCGTTCGAGATACCGCTCACCCGAACCGGGGTCGAGGTATAGGAGTCGGCCGAGTTGTTCCCGAGTTGACCGAAGCCGTTGTATCCCCAGCACTTGATCGTTCCAGAGATAAGCGCGCAGGTGTGGGAGCCGCCGGCGCTGACCGCAGTGGCGGTCGTGATCCCTTTGACCGCTACCGGAACAGGTTTATTTGTCCATAAACCGTCACCGAGCTCGCCGTCTGTGTTTTCGCCCCAGCACTTGATCGTGCCGCCGGAGAGGAGAGCGCAGGTGTGAGAACGGCCGGCGCTGACTACTGGTGTCGTAGAGAACGCACTAACCGCCGCCGTCTGCCTCGAGGTCGCGCTCGCCGAGCCAAAGGAGTTGGAGGCCGCGACTACGACACGGAGCGCGTGAGAAACGTCCGACGAGGTGAGAACGTGAGAACGTGAAGTAGCTCTCGAGATGCTCGAGCAGTTGTTTCCTGCGGAGTCGCAGCGGCGCCACTGGTAGGTATACGAGGTCGGAGAGTTGCTCCAGGAGCCGTGCGAGGAAGAGAGCGTCTGGCTCAGCATGGCCATGCCGGAGATGGCTGGAAGATCGGTGTTTGCGGGCGCGCTACCGGTCGGGGCCGCCTTGATCACCTTGAAGGAGAGCAGCTTGCTTCCTCCGTCGGCGGAGAGCTTGAGCCGGTAGCGACCGACCTTGACCGGCTTGCCAGAGAAAACCTTCTTGACGGTCATCGTTTTGGAGCCCTTGAAGGTTCCCTTCTTCTTGACGCTCTTGACCGTCTGCCACTTCGACCCTTTCTTGAAGGTGAGCAGGTAGCTAAAGCTCTTGCTCGGAGCGGCGAACTTGTAGAGGAGCTTGACCGAGCCCGCCTGGGAGCTCGTGAAGCTCTTCTTGGTCAGATGGGCGGGGATCTTGGCGCCAGAGTGAGTGCTCGAAGCGGCACTGGCAAGCCCGCAGGTGCCGACGAGCGCGAGGGCACACAACACCGAGCCAGTTAGGAGGCGAGCCGCCCTGCGGCGACCAGAGAAGGCATTCCGGGCAACCGGACGCCGCGATGGCGACGAGTACGGCGTCGCGTTAACACGGAACGGCCGTACCGGACATGAAAACGATCGCATATCAATCATGGTATCTTTATATCACAAGAGTTATTCAAGTCAAGTGGAGATCTCAATGGGCTGGAGCGCGAAAGGATTGACAGGGGGATACAGGCCGTGTCTTCTTAGGTTCGATCGCCGCGTTCGAACGCGCTCGCGATACCCAGAGCACCAGAAGCGTCTGAGGCCAGGAAGGATGAGACCGTGAAGTTGGGTCGCTCCTCGCTCGTTTCGACCGAAACGGAGGCGCCTTTACGTCGCGATCCTGACCGCCGTCGAAAACCGTATTGCCGCCGAAGGCGGCGGATTTTGGCGGACTAAGCGCGCGAGATGTAGCGGCGCTCACGCGTGTCGACCTTGATGCGCTCGCCGGTCTCGACGAACAGCGGAACCTGGACGACCGCGCCCGTCTCGAGCGTGGCCGGCTTGCTGACATTCGAGACGGTGTCGCCGCGTACGCCGGGCTCGGTCTCGCTGATCGTCAGCTCGACCGACGCAGGGAGCTGGATTCCGACCGGTTTTCCGTCCACGACCAGCATCTGCACCGAGGCCGAGGGAAGCAGGAAGTCGAGCGAGTCCTCGACGATCGCGTGCGCCAGATGGATCTGCTCGAAGGTCTCCTCGTCCATGAAGACGACCTCGTCACCGGAGTCGAAGAGGTACTGGACGTTCTTGGTCTCGGTGTAGATGCGCGCCATCTTCTCGCCGGCGCGGAAGGTGCGCTCGACGACGGCGCCCGACTCGAGGTTCTTGAGCTTCGTGCGCACGAAGGCGCCGCCTTTACCAGGCTTCACGTGCTGGAACTCGACGATGCGCCAGACGACTCCGTCGAGCTCGATGTGCATGCCGTTCTTGAACTGGTTGGTACTGACGATGTCGGCCATCGGCGCCCGAGTCTACCTACCCGACCGAGACGAGCTGCTTGGGCGAGCTCGTCAAAACCTCGGCGCCGTCATCCGTGACCACCAGTAGATCCTCGATGCGAACGCCGCCGAGACCCTCGAGGTAGATACCCGGCTCGACGGTGACGACGTTACCCGCCTCCAACCGCGTCTCACCTGCCTCTACCCGGAGCGAAGGCGCCTCGTGCACCTCGATGCCAACGCCGTGCCCGAGCCCGTGCCCGAAGCGGCCGGCGAACTCGCTCGCCTCGATCAGTTTGCGAGCGGTCGCATCAACCTCGCGCGCGAGCGCACCGGCGCGAACGGCGGCGACTCCTGCTCTCTGAGCTACCAAGCAAACCTCGTAGGCGCGGCGGAGCTCGTCGGCCGGCTCGCCGCAAACGAAGGTGCGGGTGCAATCGGCGCAGTAGCCGCCAACCACTGCGCCGGCATCGACGACGACTAAGTCACCCAGCTGTACGAAGCGCTCACTCGCCTCGGCGTGAGGAAAGGCGCCGTTCGGCCCCGAGGCGACGGTGGTCGGAAAGGCCTCGCCCTCGGCTCCCAGCTCGTGAAAGAGCTCGCGCATGCGCCAGGCCAGATCGATCTCGCGGCGCCCGCGAAAAGGCTCCGAAGCCAGCCGCCCGAAGACCTCGGTCGTTACCTCGGCGGCTCGACGGATCGCCGCCAGCTCATCCGAGTCCTTGACGGCACGAAGCCCCTCCACGAGTCCGCTCGCCGGTACGAGCGACGCACGGCCAGAGCGGAGCTTCTCGAAGCCGGCGACCGTCACATCCTCCGCCTCGAAGCCGACCTCCCCTTTGAGCAAGGCACTCAGGCCAGCGAACAGATCGCGCCCGATGTCCAGCACCTCGACTCCGGGTACCTGCCGTGCCGCGGCCGTGTAGCGGGAGTCGGTGCAGAGGCGCACCCTTTGAGACTCGATCAGAAGCGCGGCGTTCGAGCTGCGAAAATCCGTCAGGTAACGGACGTTCACCTCGTTTGTGACGAGGAGCGGCCGCTCCAGAGCGGCTTGCAGGCGCTCGAGGCGAGTCATAGCTTGTCCAGGAATTCGAGCGCTTCGCGGTAGCCCTCCGGCCCTTTGCCCATGACCGTCTTCGCCGCCACGTCACGCACAACCGAGGTGCGCCGCCACTCCTCGCGCGCCTCGACATCGGACAGGTGCACCTCGACAACCGGCACGCTAAGCAGCTCGAGCGCGTCGCGAATCGCGTAGCTGTAGTGCGTCCAGGCGCCCGGATTGACGATCACGCCGTCGGCGCTGTCGAGCGCCTCGTGGATCCAGCCGACGTACTCGCCCTCGGCGTTCGTCTGCCGGCAGTCGACCTCCAGCCCGAGCTCCTCGCCCCACTCCCTGACCTTCCCCTCCAGCTCGGGCAGGGTCAGCGAGCCGTAGTGCGCGGGATCACGCCGGCCGAGCACGTCGAGGTTGACTCCGTTCAGGACGTAGACGCGCATATGAGGAGTTTAGGCGCTCCGCAGGAAGCAAGGTCGCCCGGGCAGCGCGATACGGCGCCGGCAGCGAGCGAACGTCTCAGGCCGGCGCAAGAACGGTGAGACCGTGCTGCGAGGCGCCTTCGGCGAGCCGCGCATCGTAGGTCATCACGGCGCTCAAGAACCCCGCTTCGGCAAGCCTGAGCGCTGTGACGAGGTGGATGGCATCGAGAGTCGCGACCGCCGGCGGGAGAATCGTCTCGGCCGCGTCGAGAATCGTCTGATCGAGAGGGACGAGCGCGACCGCAGCGAGGAGCTCGCCGGCGGCCTCGAGCAGACCGAAGCGCAGGGCGAGGCGGCGCAGCTCGACGCGAAGCAGGCGGCTCGCAACATGCTGATCGAAGCGGGCAAGCTCGCGCAGGATGGCGGGAGCATCCGGCTCGCCGAGCAGAACCCGCCCGAGAGCACTCGTGTCCAGATAGACGGCCGTCACCGCTCAGCGGCCCCGCTCGCCGCGGCTCTCGGCGAGGAAGGCGTCGGTCGTCCCGGCCGGAGCACCGGGAGCACTGAGGCGAGCCGCTACCTGCTCGAGCCGTCCGGTCGGAGTTGTGGCGCCGGTTCTTGCGCTCAGATCCGCGTAGAGCTCGGATGAGAACGGGATCAGCCGCGCGACCTGCCGCCCGTGCTCAGTGACCACGAGCTCTTCCCCGGTCTTGACGCGATCGAGATAGCGGCTCAAGTTCTGGCGCAGCTCGCGGACTCCCACCTTCACCGACATTGTGCGTCATAGTGTAGCACTTTAGGCTCGTTCGCTAGAGCGTAGTCAGTGACGCCCCTGCCGAGTGTGCCAGTTCTGTGCGGGATTACCCTGCCGCGTCAGCTGGACGCTACGAATCAGCGATCAACGAATCCAGCGCCTTGCGCGCCTCGTCCTCGCCCAGCTCAACACCCCAGACCGGCTTCCCGGGCGCCTCCAGGAGCACGAACTTGGGCCTTCCGCCGGCGACCTTCTTGTCGCGAAAGAGGGCGGCCCAGGCCAGGTCGCGGTCGACGGCGACGGGGCGAGGCGCGAGCACCTGCTCGACCTCTTCCAGCCAAACGGGATCGAGCCCGCGCTCGATCGAGATCCGGAGCGCGGCCACCAGCCCGAGTGCAACCGCCTCGCCGTGGGTCGGGCTGCCGTAGGCGCCGGCGACCTCGAGCGCGTGCGCGAAGGTGTGGCCGAGATTCAGCGTCGCCCGCACACCTTTTTCTTTCGGGTCGCGCAGACAGATCTTCAGCTTGTAGGCGGCGGAGCGACGCACCATCTCGGCGTCGGGCAGCTCCCAGAGATGCTCGCCGAGAAGGACGCCGTGCTTAACTAGCTCGGCCATGCCCTCGCGCCGCTCCTGCTCGGGCAGCGTGACCAGCAGATCGGGATCGATGACCGTGCGCGCCGGCCAGTGGAAGGCGCCGACCAGGTTCTTGCCGGTGTGGATGTTGATCGCGGTCTTGCCGCCGATACCGGCGTCCACTTGGCCGACGAGTGAGGTGGGAGCACTCACCCACTCGATGCCGCGCATGTAGGTAGCCGCGGCGAAGCCGGCGGCGTCGGTGGTACAGCCGCCTCCCAAGGCGACGATCAGATCGCCGCGCTCGAGCGACAGCAGTTCGAGCAGGCGCTGGAAGCTGCCGAAACTCTTCGCCTTCTCCCCCGCCGGCAGCTCGTGCGTCGAGACGAGCCGGTCGCTAAGCGCTTTTTCCGCCGCGGCGCCGTAGAGCCGGCGGACGTTCTCGTCCATGATCAAGGCGATCTTGCCCTCGCCCGGCGCCAGCTCCCCGAGGCGGGCGAGCGCGCCGGAGGCGACCTCCACCCCGCCCGCGGCCAGGATCGCGCTCTCCAGGTCGGAGCAGGTGGCATCCGCGCAGTCGCGATAAACGGGCAGGCGCTCGGCGTAGAGCTCGCGAAAGCGCGCCTCGTCGCTCGCCAGCGGGCGGTCGCCGACCGAAGCCACGCGACGCCAGGCCTCCTCGACGTCCACCTCGACCAGGATCGTGAAGGCGCGCTCGCCGAGCGCTTTCCTGGTTACTTCGGCGCCGAGCGCACCGCCGCCGAGCGCGAGCACGGCGGGCTCGCAAGTGGCCAGCGCCTCGCGGATGCGGCGCTCCTCGAGCAGCCTGAACTCGCTCTCGCCACGGGAGCTGAAGATGTCTGTGATCGACGTCCCGGCCTCGCGCTCGATCTCGGCGTCGACGTCGACGAAGCCGCGCCCGAGCGCGAGCGCCAGATCGGAGCCGAGCGTCGTCTTGCCCGCGCCCATGAAGCCGGCGAGGGCGATGTGGCGATCGAGAGCGTGAGTCGGGTGCATGATCACAGGCTATCTTGGCAGCGCGCTCGACCTGGTGCGAGCGGTGACGTCCAGACCCTCGGTGTCAGACACCGCTCAGAGAAAAAACTCGGCGTCAAGAGACTTTTGCACTGAAAGTGTGACGAAAGCGAAACAACTCTGTCGACGGTGTCAGACACCGCTCAGAGAAAGCGCACGAAGTCAAGAGAGCGTTCGAAACAGAAGTGGAACGTCCTCGGCGTACCGAACGATCAAACCGTCTGCGAGAGCGGGCATTCCTACCTCGGCGACCAGTAGATCCGCTCGACATAGGCGCGATAGGAGGCGACGAAATCTTCGAGGGCGTCGCCACCGAACTTCTCTTTGGCCGCCTTGGCCAGCTCGAAGGCGATCGCGGCCTCGGCGATCACGGCGAGCGCCTCGACGGCGGTCGTGTCCGACCTCTCGACCAGCGCCTCGGCGGGCTCGCCGCTCGCCACATCAACCGAGCGGAGTGGCTTCATCAAAGTCGGGATCGGCTTCATCGCGGCATGCAGCACAATCTCCTCGCCGTTCGTGAGGCCGCCTTCCAGGCCGCCGGCGCGGTTCGTCTCGCGGTAGTAGCCGCGCTCGTCGCGGAAGATCTCGTCCTGGGCCTCGGAGCCGGGCGCGCGCGCAAGCGCGAAGCCCTCACCCATCTCGACGCCCTTGACGGCCTGGATCCCGGCCAGCGCCTGTGCCAGTCGCCCGTCGAGGCGATCGGACTTGTCGGCGTAGGAGCCCAGTCCCGGCGGAACACCTCGCGCGCGTACCTCGACGATGCCGCCGAGTGTGTCCTTTTCCTTGCGCGCTTTGTCGATAGCGGCGTGCATCGCGTCTTCGCCCGCCTCGCCTCCGATCTCGAGCACGCTGCCCACGACCTCGATTCCGATCTCGCACAGGAGTTGCTTCGCCACCGAGCCGGCGGCGACGAAGACTGCCGTGTGCCGGGCACTGGCACGCTCGAGCACATTGCGAACATCGTCGAAGCCGTGCTTGAGCAGCCCGGAGAGGTCGGCGTGGCCGGGCCGGGGCAGAGTCACCGGTGTCGTGCCCTTTCCCTCCGGCTCGCCCTCCGGCGCCCAGGGACTCATCCCCCACGTCCAATGGGAGTGATCGCGGTTGCGAATGACGAGCGCGAGCGGTGTTCCGAGCGTCTTTCCCTGGCGCAGCCCGGCCAGTACCTCGATCTCGTCTTGCTCGATCTGCTGCCTGGGAGAGCGGCCGTAACCTTGCTGACGACGGCGCAGGTCGGCTTCGATCGCGTCGCGATCGAGCTCTAGACCGGCCGGCAAGCCGCTCAATATCGCCACGAGCGCCGGCCCGTGCGACTCTCCGGCGGTGACGAGCGAAAGAGTCATGTCTTCAATCTATTGCTTGAGGGCCGATCTCGCCAGGACTGCATGCTTCCCTAACGGGATAGACCCTTTGGGCGGATGGCGGAGCGCATGACCTCGATCGGGGCCTCGATCCCTGTCCAGTGCTCGAAGGCCGCGGCGCCCTGGCGAACGAGCACTTCCAGGCCGTCCACCACCGTCAGGCAACCGGCCCGGTGTGCCGCCGCGATCAGAGCAGTCGGCGATCCGTCGGGCTTGTAGGCGAGATCGACGACCAGTTGATCGGCTCGTGGCGGCACCGGCAGCTCGTCCTTGATCGGAGTCGCGTTGACGATGATCTTCATCGCCTCCCCGCTCGGCGGCCAGTCGAGCTCGCGCACCTCGAGCTCGGGATCGAGCGCACGCACGAAGGCCGCCAGCTCCTCGCTACGCTCCGCGCTGGAGATCGAAAGCGAGGCGATGCCCACATCCACGAAGGCCGCCGCCAGCGCCTGGGCAGCGCCACCGGCTCCGAGCAGGAGCACGTCCGCCCCCTCCGGCTCGACCGCGCTCGTGACGGCGAAGCCGTCGGTCGAGGTGCCATAGAGCGTGCCGTCTTCGCGCACGACAACGGTGTTGACGGAACGGGCGCGCCCCGCCACCTTCGAGAGCTCGTCGCAGAGCTCGCATGCCGCCAGCTTGTGCGGGATCGTGACATTAGCGCCGGTAAAACCGAGAGCGGGCAGGCCACGGAAGGCATCCGCGAGCGCCGCCGGCTTGACGTGCAGCGGCACATAAACCCAGTCGAGGCCGAGCTCGCGGAAAGCCGCGTTCTGCATCTGCGGCGAGAGTGAAGGCGCCACCGGATCGCCGATCAACCCGACCAGACGTGTCGTACCGGCGATCACTTGATGTACCCCCAGGCTCGTTCGTGAGCAACGAAGTCGGCGTAGCTCGAGGTGAAGTAGTGGTGCTTTTTATCGGGCTTGCGCAGGTAGTAGAGGTAGTGATGGTTCCGGTCGGGATGGGCAGCGGCCTGTATCGAGGCCAGCCCGGGGTTGGCGATCGGAGTTGGCGGCAGGCCGAAGCGGCGGCCGGTGTTGTAGGGATTCGAGCTGTTCAGGTGCGGGGCGAGCGGATCGGTCGGCTTCAGGTTGAGCCCGTAACGAAGCGTCGCGTCGATGCCGAGCGTCATGTGGGCGTGCAGACGGTTGTAGATCACGCCCGCTACCTTGGCACGCTCGTCGGGCGAGAAGGCCTCCTTCTCGACCATCGAGGCGATGATCAGCACGTCGTAGCGAGTGAGATTCTTCGAGCGCGCGTAACGCAGGTCGAGCTTCTTCCAGGCGGCGCGGAAGGCGACGAGCTGGTCG
>PMXT01000059.1 GCA_003170995.1 Actinomycetota bacterium
CGAGTGTTAGGCAATCGCGTACCCTTTCGCATTGAGACTTCCGACTACATGTATTAACTCTTTGATAGATTCCTGAATGCGCTTTCTTGCTTGCCGATACCCTATGAGATCGGGCGGTCGAGCGGCCTTTCGCAGATCGTTGTAGGCTTTTGCAATCTTATGTAGTTTGGCAGCGATCCGCTCTGCATTCGCCCTGTCTCCATTTGCTCCGACCTCGCGAACCTGATGCGAGGCGGTGTCGAAGGCGCGTTCTAGAGCCCGAGCGTGAGTCGCCTCTTGGGTTGCGGTTCGCGAGCGCCTGAGCGCTTTGAGATCGCGTTTGCTCGTAAGGGCGAGAGATGCGAGCAACCGGCTCGTCGTTGTAGCGAGTGCCTTGTCCGGTCCTGGTGGCGCCACGACGCGGAGGCCTTTGAGCTTGAGAGTTGCTGCCACGCCGGCACAAGACATGCTCGCCCTCGCGGTTGGCGAATCACCGAAGCAGACCACTCCTACTCCGTGTGGGATCGCTGCGACCAGGTAGTAGGTAGCTTTCTGGTCGAACCCGGTAACCGATACGGCGCGAAACCGGTAAGCCTCCAATGTGCCGAGCC
Source organism: Actinomycetota bacterium (assembly GCA_003170995.1). GTDB lineage: Bacteria > Actinomycetota > Thermoleophilia > Gaiellales > Gaiellaceae > Fen-549. The sequence goes on from PMXT01000059.1 coordinate 591, forward strand.
TAACCAACGTAGGTACTACTCGCGGTCCTGTCCCAACTTCCTCCGGGAGCCATGCGGAGTCACTCAATTGCGTCGTGCCGGCGACAAGTTTCGCCCCTTCGGTTGATTTCAGCCTAATAAGAGCCTTTTTGAGACCTAGATTACGTGCTGCCTCCGGAGTGATCGTGCCTCGGCTCCAGCCAGGCGGGACGTGAAAGGAGATCTGTCCAGTCGGTATCTTCGTCAGTTTCGCGTTACGTACCGACGTGGTGACGTGCCCGAGCGCGAAAGCACCTAATCCGATCAACCCGAAAAAGGCGACTGCACCCAGGATGGGGAGCACGGGGAAACGCTTCTCTACACCTACAACCGGAATTGAGAGCTTCGCCGCTGCAGGGAGTCGGTCGATCACAGTTTCCGATCTCCGATCGGTCGATGCAACCTCGGACTCATGCAGAGCTCGTTCCGCAGCTAGAGCCCTATCGGTTAGTAATCGAACCCACGTCCGCTTCGCCTCCTCAACCATCTCGCTGGCGGTCGGATAGCGGTCTTCCGGGCTCTTCGAAAGACCCCGCTCCAGGATGGGATCGAGTCCGGCCAACTCGGGCCGGAAGGAGCTCAAAGGGGGCGGAGGATCGGAGAGATGCGCGAAAAGTATCGCCGCCTCCGTATCTCTTGGGTACGGGACATTGCCGGAAAGAGCTTCAAAAAGAACTGCCGCGAGCGAGTAGACGTCACTGGCAGGCGTTATGGTCTCGTCGCGGATCTGTTCGGGTGAGACGTAGTCGAGAGAGCCGACATAAGCGCCGGCGCGCGTGAGCGAGCGCTGACCTGATGCTTTCGTAAGTCCGAAATCCGCGAGAAAGGCTTTCCCCGTCGCTTCCTCTACAAGTACGTTCTGAGGCTTTACGTCCCTATGGATGAGTCCCGCCGTATGAGCAGAATCGAGCGCACCGGCGATCTGCTCGACTATTTTCAGTATTCCCTCTACCGGAACGTCACCGGTGAGCAAGATCTCCTTGAGGTTACGCCCGCGCACGAGACGCATAGCTATGTAGAGGCCTAGTTCACTCTCGCCCGCTTCGTAAACAGTGACGATTCGAGAATCGTCAACCGACGCCTGAAGGGCACCCTCGCGTCTGAAACGCTCGCGGTATTCATCATCTTCGCTCACGTGCGGCGCAAGTACTTTGAGGGCGACTCGGCGGTCGAGAGAGAGCTGGGTGGCCTCGTAGACGATTCCCATACCGCCGCTACCAATCACCTTCTCGACGCGGTAGCCGGCGACGCTGGTGCCGAGTGGTAAAGAGAGGTTACTCACCTAGTCGACTCAGGGCCGAGAGGCGTCGGGCGGGGATTATTAACTCCTCTTAGCGCGCTCGGTAACTTTTCGGGCGTGAGTATTCGAAACGACAATCGATCAGCCACGGCATCCCCCTGGCTGGGTACAGGGAGGACCACTTCGTGATACCGACCTCGTGTAGGTGTTAGCTTGAGGAGGGGGGGTGTAACCCTGGTTCGTTGAGTTCGCGTACGTGGTCCGGCTAGCGCGCGAACGCGGGACAATAAGATCAGCGATCGACGCGGAAATCGTCGGTAAGGTAACTCTCGGCGCCGAAGGGGTTTGCAAGATTACGGGCGGCGGAAGCGTTCTCGTACTCGTCGTTGCAGTTGTGCGCCCGCCGAGATAGGACGCAACGGCCACCACGACTAGGGCCGTTACGAGCCCGGCGAGCCATCGCGGGTTTCTGAGCAGACGCAGATCTGAAAGTCGCATGATGGCTTCGGTCTAGATCGTGTCATACGTCACTACTAACGACGAGTCAACACTGCAGGGGCTCAGTGTAACCGACTATGGGCGAGAGTCAGAGTCTAGTACTGCGAGTCCTTCGCTAACGGGTTTCACTCGGAGTCGTCTGGCGTTGCGCTGTCGGCTTCGGAACTACCTTCGAGACGAGGAACGAGAATCACTTTGTTCTGCGACCTCCCGACAGCTATTCGGTAAGGACCACTCGGGGGTGAGCCGCCGGTCGCGTCTCGGAGGGACGTCGAGTACCCACCGGTCTTGACCAGAGGCGACCAGCGGATTATGGTTGGCCAGCGGACAGACGGAGTTGTCTGGCCTAGATTTTCCCCCCGTTATTGATTCCTCCGCGAGGCGAAAGGGAGACGACGACATGACAGCTATCCAGGTAACACCCGCGAGGCTTCGCGAAGTCTCAGGTCAGCTGAACAGCGGCCAGGGTGAGATCAACTCGATTCTGGCCAAGCTCGCCGGGAACGTGAACTCGCTTGGTGGTGACTGGGCGGGTGTTGCGCAGGCTAAGTTCCACGGACTCTGGGATGAATGGCAGAGAAGCGCGACGGGACTACAGAACGCACTCGAAGGAATCTCGAGGCTGACGGCGCAGGCGGCCGAGAACTACGAGAGCACTGAACAGGCGATCGCAAGCTCGTTCGGCGCCTAGCGGCCAGGCGACTCGGAGATGGAAAACGGCCCCGGCAACGGGTCGACAGGCTTGGAACGCAACGCTCTAGCAGAAGCTGTAAGCGGGTACGCCGCGGGATCGACCACAGGGGAAGAGCTTTCGGCCCTCTTCGTTGATTCGACGGTCTACTGCCATGCGGGCGCAGAGCCCGGGTTTCTCGCGCTAGGCGAGTCGGGGGCTGAAGTGGTGCCGGTGTTTTCGAGCCTCGAAGAGTTGGCTCGTTTCGCGGAGGCTCGCGGTCTCGAGAAGCTCGACTGGCTCTCGACTAACGGCGCCGACATCCTGGGCCTGCTACCCGAGGGCTACGGACTCGCGCTCGACTTGGCAAGCGAGACGCCGCTCATCCTTCCCGCTAGCGCCATCGACAAACAGGTGATCTTGAGGCAGGTGCAGGAGGCGACATGACGTACATTCAGGTCGATCCCACTCTTCTCTCGAGCGTTGGCGATCAGTTGACCAACTCAGTGAAGGTGCTCGAGGAGATCAAGAGCAGTAGCGCCCCATTGAAGGCGTTGGTCGACAACTGCGGACACCCCACCTTCCATGGCACCGCATGCGAGTTCATCGAGAGGTGGACTCACGGAGTGAGTTGCCTTGGGCAGGACGCACAGACGCTGGGTCGTCTCCTCACTTCATCTGGCAACGTCTATATCGATACCGAGACGCGCATAGCCGATGCGGCAACACAGATGGCGTCGAATCTCGGTGGCGGCGGATCATGAGCCTTTCGACGGTGATGCTTTCGCATGACGGCTGACCTTCGTGTCGGGATGTCGCCACGCGACCTTATTCCGGGCGATCCGGATTCAGTCGAGCAGCTGGCCGCCAGGCTAAGGACCTTCGCCTCGTATCTCGGCGAAGCGTGCGGACGAATGCGCACTGTCGAAACCGAAGGTTGGAAAGGGCCGGCGGCGGACGTTTTTCGGTCCGCGCTCACGAACGAATCCGGGAAGTACGATCCCGCAGCCCGCGCTTTTAATGGGGCGGCGAATGCCGTTCAGAACTATGCGGACGTCCTACGCCAAGCACAGGGGCAAGCAGCGCAAGCACTACAGGTCTATGGCGACGCGCAGCGCACAACGGCAACGTGGAGGGCCCAAACGGCTCACTACAACAGCATTCAAAAATCGTCTCTCGCCGGTGACAAGACGGCCGCACAGGCTCTGAGTTCGTTGAGTATCCCGTACTCGTGGGATCCCGGCGCCGGCGGAGTTGCTCGAGCGCATGCGATTCTGAACGAAGCGCGCGCGATGGTTGATGCAGCAGGCCGACTGGCCGCAGGTCAACTCGAAGCTGCGTGGCAGGGCGCGCCAAAACAACAGAGTTGGCTCGATCGCAGAATCCATAACGTAAGCGAGTTTGCGAAGGGTGTTTGGGATGGGACGGTCGGAATAGTCACGGGCGTTTTTAGCGTTGCCAAACTCACCTACGACCTAACACTTCAGGTGTACATCAACCCAAAGGGTTGGGAACGCGACGTTTCGAAACTCGCGAAAGGGCTTCTATACACAGCAGAGAACCCCGTGGCTTTCGTGGAAGCGATAACCAACTGGAAGGAATTTTGTACCGACCCCGCTCGCTTCGCCGGCGAGCTTATCCCATCGATACTTCTCGGTATTGTAACTGCCGGCACAGGACCAACCGCCGAGACCGTAGCTGCGCTTAGTAACGCGGAGACAGCAGCGAGTGTAATCGAAGACGTTGAAGGCTCAGATACATCTAGCCATCCATCAAATCCTGTCGGCGATACTGTAGCTGGTAAGGCCGGAAAAATGATCGGAAAGAAACTCTAATAGTCACGATACATGTGGCGAACACTACCGAACTACTCGACAGATCGTCTAAAAGCACAGTCTTTTATCGTGGCCAGTCGATGCGTGAAATACGTCAGTCGTTGTCTCTGTGAAACAAAACTCCCGATTCTGACGTCATCGAGTTGTCCTTAACTCGCAGNNGCACCAGTTCAAGCCGGCCTCGCTCGACTAGATAGCCGCGTCCCGGCGGGAAGATCGGGTTCGTACGGCGGGGAAGGCGAACGCCGAGCAGGTCTCCGTCCTGGTCCAGCTCGGGGTCGAGGAGGAGACCGTACTCTTCCTTTCGCAGCTCGCGCAGCCAGCCGCTAAATGCGCGTTGCAGTGCCTGTCGCTCGGCAGCCGCGACGAAGCGCACTCCCCTGTCGCGGCCGCGCCTAACCATCCGTTCGAGAGCGCTCGATATCGCGCCGTCCGCGAGCTCGTCCGCGTCGTCGACGACGATCACCAGCGATCGACCACCTTCGTTCGCATCGCTGTCCACTCTCTCGACTAGCCGCGATACGGCGTTCTCGCACGCGGCGACGCCGGAGAACGACTCCGTCCAGAGATCGAGCGCCGAGAGCGGACTTCGTCGCGGTGCAAGCAGCCAGAGGTCGATCTCGCCGCCGGCGGTTCGTAGCGACTCGGCAATCACCGAGAGCGCGGTACTTCGGCCACTTCGATAGGGGCCCGAGATCAGAAAATGGCGTTCCGAGAGGTTGATCTCGATCGGCTTTAGCTCGCTGTCTCCAACCGCGAGCACGGCGTGAAGAGGCGCATGAGCTTTCGGTAACAGCGCGCGATCGACCTGGGTCGGCATTGGCAGAACGGCGGGGGCCTGCCCTCCTTTCGCCTTCTTCGCAAGCGCCTCCGCAAGCTGAGAAAACGCTCGTGTCTGCCCTTCTCCCGAGGGGTCGGAACCGATGAGGGCGATCTGGAGCTCCAGCCCTTCTTTCGTGAAGCCTCGGCCGGGCGGTAGCTTCGCTCCTTTTACCGTCTTTGAGCTCAAGCCCAGCGCCATGTACTCGTCGATGTCCGCCATTCGCAAGACGACTCGTGCAGGAATGATTCCAGCAAGAGCGTTCGGGATCGCTCCGCGGCGGTCACTCGTGATCGCGAAATGAATCCCGAGCGGCCGGCCGTCTGCCACGAGCCGTGGCAGTTCGGATATCAAAGCTCCCTGGTCCATCCGTTCGAAAGCCGACGCAAAGCCGGAGTAGCCGTCGAGAAGAACGAGAATCCGCGCCAGTCGGTCATCGGGCCGCGCGCGAGCGTAGTCGGCGAGCGTGAACACCTTCGTTTGTTCGAAGCGCTCCTTACGGACGTTGAGCTGGCGGCGAAGCATCGAGAACAGCCGTCCGACTCGATCCTCGTCGTTTCCGGGAATTACCGAGCCGCAGTGTGGCAACCGCTCGAGCACGCTGAGACCACGCGTTGCGAAATCGAGCCCATAGATGTGCAAGTCCTCAGGCGCGAGACGTAGCGCGAGCGAAGCTGCGATGGTGCGAAGTAGCACCGTCTTCCCGGCGCCACTCGCGCCGTACACGAGCAGGCTGCCCTCGCTCTCCAGGTCGACGATAAACGGTGTTTGCCGCTGCGTCGACGGTTCGTCGATCAAACCGAGTATCGCGATTGCGCGATCGTCCGCGGGCTTCCCTATCCGAGGCAAATCTGCGAGCGGGATAACGGCGTTAAGCGGCGGGAGCCACGGTTTCGCGGACTCGGGGAGCGCGAGCGAATCTGCGGCAGCACCGGCTAGACGTACGAGGAGTTCCAGATCCGTCTCGGTTGGTACGTCATTCACGCGGCTGGATTCGCGGCGCTGCAGTTCGACCGGCCCGAACGTGAACTCACGCACCACAACGTTCGCAGCTTCGGTCGCGGACTGTGTGACCCCGCCGACGTAAGCGGTCTGGAACTCAATCAGGTCACTGTGCCCCATACGTGCGTAAGCTCTGCCTGGACGAGTGCGTGGAATTCGTGCCGCATCGGGTACGCCGATCACATCGCTCGACTCGCCGGTGTTGTTCACCCTTAGCGCAACACGCAGGTTGGTATTCGCGCGGATGTTCTCGCTGACCACTCCTCCGGGGCGCTGTGTTGCGAGGATGAGGTGAACGCCGAGGCTGCGCCCGCGCTGAGCCACATCGACGACGCCCTGGACAAAGTCGGGAACCTCCTTGGCGAGCGTTGCGAACTCGTCGATCACGATTACAAGGCTCGCAGGGGCATGCCCCGGATCAACTCGCTCCAGCTCGAGCAGGTCTTTAGCGTCATACTCGCGAAGCGCAGTTTCCCGTCGGCGCAACTCAGCGTTGAGTGAGGCGAGCGCTCGCTGAGCCAGATGCTCGTCGAGGTCGGTGACAAACCCAACTGTGTGCGGTAGCTCGATGCACTCCTTGAAGGCGGCGCCTCCCTTGTAGTCGATGAGTAGAAAGTTGAGACGCGTCGGCGGATAGCTGACGGCGAGCGAGGCGACGAGAGTCTGCAGGAGTTCACTCTTCCCCGCGCCGGTCGTGCCCGAGACGAGCGCGTGCGGTCCGTCATCGCGCAGATCGAGTAGGAACGGCCCCTCGGCTGAGCAGCCGAGGGTGAACTGAAGCCCCTTTGCAGGTTTGCCCCAGTGATGCGCGACCCAGTCGCACGTTGGCGTCTCTTCACCGAATAAGTCAAGCAGGGCAATCGCTCGCGGTACGCGGCTGGCCGAGGTTCCACTCACGTCGCGAAGCGGTGTTAGTGCTAGAGCAACGCGCTCTGCTATTCGCGTGTCGAGCCCTTCGGCGATCACGTCGTCGACTACTTCGCCCGTCCGAGCGTCCGTGAAGGACAGCCGCGCTACCGAGCGATCGAGCTCGATCAAGCCGCGCACGGCGCCTGGAAGATCTCGGCAGTTCTGACCCAGCCAGAAAACGTAGATGCCAAACTCGCGGCCGTGCTCGAGTAGACCCGCAAGCGTTGCGCGCTCTGGAGCCACAACCTCGTCTAGAAGGAGCAGGACGTCTGGCGAAGGACGTTGGTGACCCGATTGCCCTTCTGCCTGCTCCTGGCGTTGATTGAGAAGATCGGCGAGATTCTCGACAATCGCAAGCGTCTCGATCTTCCCGCTCCCAAGCTGTGTCTGAAGCGCAGCTTCGTCGCTTCGCACGTGTGGAAGCCACTTGAGCCAAGCCCAATTCTCGAGCGCCTCGCGACCTATACCTGCGCAGATCGCGAGGTCGCGTGGGCTGTGTAGTACCGCAGCTTGGAGGATGAGCGAACGGAGAAGCGAGACGGCGCTCGCCCGGTCGCCGCAGATCCCTACGACGCCTAGGTCGGCAACGTCTGCGATGACGGGTACGGGTGGGAGTACGCCGTACCAGGCCGCGATTTGCTTGGCCTCGTCGACAAGCTCAGCATTCCCGGTGTCGGGGCACTCGACGGATACATCGGAACGCAGGCGAGCGGCTCCAACCCTAAGCCTGAGGTAGTCGCGATCATCCGGCCGCCGTTCCCAGAGGTTCGGCTGGCGGTGCTCGACTCGGTGCGCTAGATCGTCCATGGAGGGAGCGTCGACGCGGCGGCGGTCTGTCTCACCGGCATGCGCTTCGTCGAGCCCCGCCTTGAGATCGATCAGTCGCTTGCGAAACTCGTTTCTTGCTTTCTTGAAGCCCGCCTTCCCACTCCGCCGACTCTCTATGAACGATGAAATCGCCATGAGCGGGGTAAACGCCGTAAACATAAGCATCATCGGCGAGCCGGTAACTAGGTAAAGGGTAAGCCCCAAAACAACCGGCACGATCGAGGCGGCGAGCGGTAGCCGAGCCCGCTGTGGATCGTCAGGAGGTGCGGGAATTCGGAACTGATACGGCGCTTTCGGGCGGCTGATTCGGGGAGGCCTGTTGAAGGCGAGCACTCCATTCGGCGATTGGTCGCTAGCTCCCAGTGGGCCGACTGGTTTTTCGATCGCGAATATCGTTCTGCCTGCTTGAATCAACTCTCCTCGACGCAACGCATGTGTCTCTCCGGCTGCAAGACGCACACCTTCGACTGCTGTCCCGTTTCGCGATGCATCATCAACTATGGCAATAGAATCGCCTGATAGCTCAATCCGAAGGTGCTTCCCGGAAAGCGTTGGGTCATCTAGAGGGACGTCGCAATCACCGTCTCGGCCCAGTACGCTTGTGCTCTTTCGAAGCGGGAACCGCCGGCCGGCACTAGGTCCACCGAGAATGGCGCACTCGAATCTGGACGGCTCGTCCTCGGAAGCGAGAGGCAATGGCTCGCTTGTCGCTAAGAGGAGGTAGTCGCCGTCGAGGACTCCGAGTTCACTTAGCGTTGCCTCTGGGAGAAGAACCGCCCCGCTCCGTTTGAAGATAAGTTGCGAATCGGGATCTTGGCCGAGCGTTCTCGAGATTGTCGCGGCTACCGCACCCGCCGTTGTCTCGGGCTGAGCCTCCAAGACGAGATCTGTCCTGCTACCCGCCTGTGCTTCGACGATAAGTCGTAGCTCGAGACGCTTCGATCGGAAACCGCTCATTACCTTATCTTGACGCGCTTAGGAGGCGAACGTCGACTTCAGCGACCGCGCCAAAGCAGGCTGAAGGACGAAAACGATCATGATTTGCCTAGTTCGGGTCGCGCGCCGTATCGAGCTCGCGGTCGTCGAGCACATTGGCTGGTTCAACCATGAGCGCCTGCACGAGAGACATCCCGCCCGTCGAGTTCAAGCGGCGATACACGGCCGAGATTGCGAGTTCTCCCGATCCACCCGGAGAAACTCGCTCACTTCATCTGAGCGTAGCGAGCCCCGATACCTACTGACGATGACACCTACGATCCCGAAACCCACCTGATCCAGTCTTCATCGAAACCGGTCTGACTCATATCAAGAAAGTGGTCGGTGCCCGTAACGCTTCACTCCTCGGGTTTCAACACATTCGAGCGCGGATTCTTGAGTGTTTGCCGCACTTTTCTTGAGAGTCGCTTAACACTGGCGACGAGCGCAGTGTCTCTACCGGGTGGTTTCCGGGAACTCTCTGCGCTCATTTTGAGAGTGGCTTCCCGGCCAATCTCGCTCCGCGCTTGTGTTCGCTTACTCGACGGTGGCGTCTCTCCGCGGCATGAGGTCAGCCTTGGCTCGATGGTTGAGCGAGAACTCAACATGGGCTAGACCCGCCTCTAGGAGAGTCTGAAGATGGCCGGGCACCTGCCGGGAGGCCTACCAGCACGACCCATTCGAGCTATTCCATAGCCGCGTCGGTAAGGGAATTGCGGAGCACATCATCCCTTTGTGAAGGAGCAACCGCGCAACCAGGCGGCGGCCTGCTTCGGTTTATTAGGAACCCTCAGCGCCGCCAGGCAAGCAGCTCTTGAAGCGAGCTCGAGCGGAGCCAACGGGCCGTGTCTCGATACGAGCGACCGCGCTCACCTCTGAAGATGAGGCCTCGCAGCGTCAACGCGGTTGCAAGCAGGCGCCGGGCCGCAGCCGCCCTACGAGCACCCCGGTGCTTGTCGAGAAAGAGCAGATGGCCCTGCACCTGCTCGCGGAACAGGCGCCCGGCGTGCGAGGCTCCGCCGACGTGAACGACCTCGGCCGCCGGCGTGAAGATGACCTTCCAGCTCGCCTGCCGGAAGCGGTAGCACCAGTCCACCTCCTCGCTGAAGAGGAAGAAGCGCTCGTCCAGCCCGCCGACCTCGGCGATTGCCTCCCTGCGCACGAGTAAAGCCGCGCCCATCAGAAACTCGGCCTCGAGCTCGCGGTCGTGGCGAAAGCCTCCCCCGTAGAAGGCGTTGAGGAGCCTCGTTCTGGGAGCCAGCTTGCGTAGGAAAAAGTACTCGGTGGCAAGCCGCCAGAGCGTTGGGAAGCCACGCACCGAGCGCTGCAAGCGTCCGTCCGGGTAGCGCAAGCGCGGCCCCGCAACGGCCGCCTCGGGATCGCGCTCGAGTACCTCCACGAGTCTCGCGATCGCGTCGCCGACGACCCAGGCGTCGGCGTTGAGGAAGAAGAGCCAGCGCCCGCGCGCGGCTGTGATCCCCGCGTTCCAGCCCGCTCCCAAGCCTTGGTTCTCCTGCTCGATCAGGCGCGCCTCGGGGAAGCGCTCACGCACCAGCGCGGGTGTGCCGTCGCTCGAGCCGTTATCGACGACGATCAGCTCGCAACCGCGAACGCTCTCCAGGCAGGGCTCGATCCAGGGCAGGGCGTCGTAGGTAACGACTATCGCCGAGACCGAAGCTCGGGTGGCCGTATCCGTGGGCCCGGAGACGCTCACCTTCGGTACCTCGCTCGAGCTGTTCACAGGCAAGCTCGCAGGCGCCGGATGGTGACCATTTTTCGACAGAAGCGTCTCATCGTCGGGGCGGGCGCTTGGGGCTCAGGTGGGAGACCGAGGGCTCGCGACTTCGAAGCGTATGAGATCGGAAGCTTCTCGCGCCCGTTCGACCGCTTGCTCGCGGTCGCGACCGAGCGTCAGTACCGCGCCGGCGCGATCGGAGCGCGACCGGAGCGGAGCAAAGACGTAGCCCGGCTCGCGGTAGAGACGCACGCGCTTGACGCCCTCCAGCGCGCTTGCTTCCTCGGCGCCATGAACGGCCACGAGCTCTCCCTCGGGCGCGACTAAAAAGCTCGTGCAGGCGCCGCTGGCGAGAGATCGCGGAGTCAGAGCGTCAGAATCGATCGGCTCTCCCAGCGCCGCGGCAAGAGCGAGCCCGTTCAACTCGATCCCGAGCGCGGCTTCGACCAGTTCGGCGTCGTGCCCACCGCCCAGCCTGGCTGCGAGCTCAACTAGAAGCGGCCCACGCTCGCCAGCGATGAACTGTACGTAGCTGGGCCCCTGCTCGATGCCGAGCGCAGCCGCCGCGCGGCCGGCGATCTCAATCGTCTGCTTCAGCCCGGTCTCGCTCAGCGATGAAGGCCACGCATGCTCGAGCGACACCCCGAAGGCGGGCGCCGAAGCGCTGCGGCGATCGGTCACGGCGAGGGCGTGGTAGCGACCGTCGAGCGAGAATCCGATCACGGTTGCCTCGGGACCGGGCTCGAGTTGCTCGATCATGCAAAGTCCAGAGCGAGAAGCAGCCAGCGCCCGCTCGACGGCGGAATCAAGCTCTTCGCGCCCGCGGGCGAGCACCAACCCCCTCTGCCCGTGACGATCCGGCGCCTTCACCACAAGCGGAAAGCCAAGCTCGGTGGCCGCAGCCTCAGCTTCCTCGCCCCGACTCGCGACGGCGTACCTGGCGAAGGGGAGTCCCGCCTCCGCGAAGCGCTCGCGCTGCTTCAGCTTCGAGACGGCGAGCTGGGCGCTCTCCACCTCGAGCGGATGGGGCAGACCAAGCTTGGCCGAAATGCGTGCGGCAATCGCAACCGACCAGTCGATTCCAGGCGCGATCACGCCGTCCACCCCCTCGGCCGAGGCCAGACGCTCGAGCGCCGGCTCGTCCTCGGCCGAGATCAACGCACGCCGGTCGGCGAGCGAGAAACCGGGCGCCCCCGGATCGCGATCGGCCGCGATGACGTAGAGCTCCCGTTTACGCGCAGCTTCGAGCAGACCGAGTTGACCGGGCCCCGCCCCAAGCACGAGTATTCTCTTCGCCCACGCATGAGAATCGCCCGTCACGGAGAACCATTCTCGCGCTTGCAGGCGACGGCGCGCCTCTTTTGCTCGAGGGCCTATCCCGTTAGGGATACGCCCTAACAGAATCCGGGGTTGGCGTTTGGCTGCCCGGGGAACGAGAATAGGGTCATGAACGCTGCGCTCGAGGAGCGAGTACGCGAGCTACGGGAGGAACGCCATCACGGCACGAGCTGGATGGCCAGGCACGCGCTCGAGGCGCTAGTCGAGGCGGTCAGAAACGGTGAGGATCCGGTCGAGGTCGCTCGCCTCCTCGCCTCGGCTCGAATCTCCCTGGGCGCAATCGCCGGCGCGGTCGGCAGGGTGCTCACGGCCGGAACACCCGCACAAGTTGTTGCCGAGGCCGAAGCGATAATCGACTCGCGCTATCGCGCCGCCAAGATCATCGCGGTCATGCTGGCCCCTGAGATCTCGGGCACCGTGATGACACATTCGGCGTCGGGCACCGTGCACGAGGCGCTTGCTCACACGCCGCCTCAGCGAGTCTTCTGCACCGTCTCGGAGCCCGGCGGTGAGGGCCGTAGACTGGCCGCAGAACTGAGAGCGGCGGGAATCGACGTCGAGCTGATCGCCGACGAAGAAGGCCCTGATGCCGCCCGGGGGAGTGATCTCGTCTTGCTCGGAGCCGACACTGTCTTCAGGGACGGCTCACTCGTCAACAAGGTCGGAACGGGACGAATAGCAAGCGCCGCGAAAGATGCGGGCGTAACAGTTATCGTCGCCTGTGAGACCTTCAAGCTGGCGCCCTTCGACCCGCGGCCGCCCACGGAAGACACTTTCGAGCTGATCCCTGCGGCGATGATCGACCGCGTCGTGACCGAAGAGGGAGCCGCGGAAACCGGAGACGTAGCCGCGCTGATCGACCGAACGCCGTGCCTGATACAGGGCTACGATCTTCTCCGCGGTCGCCGCTCCGAGCTCCGCTCGTTCGAGAGCGCTTAAAAGCTCTAACAANNGTAGCCTTGGCTACGAACGAGGCGCTGCGTCCTATCCTCGCATCCACCGATCGCACCCAGTCGGCGGGTCGTCATTCTGTTAGAGCTTCTTAGCGCAGTGACCGTCCGGGCCGGCGGCGGCGGCGTATATTTGGCGAGATGAAGCGAATACTCGTCGCGCCTCTCGTTCTCGTCTTGTTGGCCGGCTGCGGCGTCGGTTCGGCCGGATCGAGCGCTTCGGCCAAGCTCCGCATCACCGTCTGGCCGCAAGGCAAGAACGGCCGGAGCGCTACCTACACACTCGCCTGTCGCCGGGCAACGGGCACGCTCCCCGCGGCCCACTCCGCTTGCTCGAAGCTGCGACGGAGAGGCGTCAGGGCCTTCGCCGCGGTTCCGGCGAACTCGGCTTGCACCATGATCTACGGCGGCCCGCAAACCGCCCGAGTCAGCGGACACTTCGCAGGCCGATCGATCAAGGCCGTCTTCAGCCGCACGAACGGCTGCGAGATAGCGCGTTGGAGCCGGCTCGCCTTTCTCTTCCCACTCGGGAAGTAGCCTGCTAGCGGAGAGGCTAGGTCGGATGCAAAAGCCCGCGCCGACTCATCCTTACTACGATTAGGCGTTGCGCGCCTCGCATGCGCCGGATCGAAGATGCTCGAGCCACTCACCATTCTCATCACCGCCGTCGGTTGCCCCGGAACCGTCGCGCTCCTGCGCTCTCTGCGCGAGAACGGCGAGCGCGAGGTGCGCCTCGTCGGAGTGGACATGAACGAGCTGGCAATCGGACGCCACCTCTGTGACGTCTTCGAGCCCGTCCCAGCCGGAAGTGACCCCGGTTTCGCCGCTGCCGTGCTCGATATCTGCCGGCGCGAGCACGTAGACGTCGTTTTGCCGCAGTCTTCCTACACTCTCGAGGGCCTCGCGATCGAGAAGGATCGCTTCACAGACATCGTCGTAGTCGTCGCCTCGCTCGATGCGATCAGACGCGCCAACGACAAGGCCGAGACCTTCGCCCTCTGCGACGCGATCGGAGTGCAAGTTCCAGCCTGGCGACGCGTCAGCACTCCGGCCGAGTTCGAGCAGGCCGGACGCGAGCTCGGCTATCCCGAGCGAGAGATCTGCATGAAGCCGCTCGTCTCTTCGGGGACGCGTGGCTTTCGCGTCGTCTCGGCCTCGGCCGACCGGCGCAAGCAACTACTCGAGAACCGCCCCGGCATGCCCGAGGCTCTCCGGCTCGAGGAGGCTGCCGAGTTGGCCGGAGGAACCGGTGTCGAATGGCTGATCATGGAGCTTGCGACCGGCAAGGAGCAAACGATCGACGGCTATGCCGAGCACGGCGAGATCCTGCTCGGTTATCCGAAAACACGCGAGGCGATGCGCGCCGGCCTGGCCATGTACTTCGAGACACTCGACAGCCCCGAGCTGATGGAAGCCGGCGCCAAGATCATCCGCGAGCTTGATTTTGACGGCTTCTTCAGCGTCAACCTGGTCGGCGGCCGCGTGATCGAGATCAACCCGCGCATCTCGACCGTGCCCTACCAAGAGGACTTCAACTACCCCTACCTGGCGCTCAAGCGCGCCATCGGCGAGCTTTCGGCCGCCGAGCTCCGCGCCTATTCGGCGCGCGTCCGCCCCAGCCGGCGGACACTCCGCTTCTTCGATCAGATCGAATGGGACGAGTAGCTCTACCTAAGAGCACGTTTCAAATGAAGCACTCAACCGCCTGGCCGCGCTCGGCGGCGCGCTGCGTTGTCCTCGGTCGCGCCCGTAGCCCCGGCTACGAACGCGACACTGCGTCCTAGCATCGCATCCACCGATCACACCCAGTC